>JBKKAL010000288.1:0-22666 GCA_046714695.1 Pyrinomonadaceae bacterium | reverse complement strand
GTGTAGAATACGCGGGTAATTTTCGCGTCACATTGGAGCTTTTAGAATGCAGTTTGCCTTTCGCAGACCTTCAGGCGCTCGCTCGTCCGCACATTTACTGCGCCTGGCTACAATCGCCCTCTGCCTTCTGGCTGCGGCTGCGTGCGGGGGCCATGACGCTTCACAGACAAGTTCCGAGACCGGCACGCCCACCGGCCCCGCGCCCCCGCGCACAACCTTTCCGATGCCGCCCGCGAACAACTCCGGCAGCACCAACGCAAACGCACAGAGCTTTACTTTGCTCGACAATCGTCGCACGAGACTAACGGATTACCAGGGACAGGTCGTCGTGCTGGACTTTTATGCGACGTGGTGTGGGCCGTGCCGCATCGGGACGCCGCATCTGGTCGAGATGCATCGTCGCTACGCAGCCAAAGGCTTGCGCATCATCGGCCTTAACGTCGGCGGCCCACAGGATCGTGAACAGGTGCCCGCCTTCGTCGAAGAGTTCAGAATTCCCTACATGCTCGGCTATCCTGATCCGGCGATGACGCAGCTATATCTTTCAGACGATGACAGGATTCCGCAGGCATTCGTCTTTGACCGCAAAGGCCGACTCGTCAAACGTTTTATCAGCTACGACGATTCGATGCCCGCAGAGCTTGAGCGCATCATCCAGGCGTCGCTTGACGCACCCGCAGACTAAAAGAGAGAACAAGAGGTGGAACGACTGTGAGAAGAGCCAGGATTCTTGCCACTATCGGCCCGGCATCGCGTGAGCCGGTTGTGCTTGAAGCATTGCTCGCGGCGGGCATCAACGGCGTGCGCATCAACATGTCGCACGGGACGCAGGACGAGCACGCGGAAAACATTCGGCGCGCGCGACAGGCGGCCGAAACCATGAAGCGACCGCTCGCCGTGCTCGTTGATCTCTCGGGGCCGAAGATCAGAACCGGCGTCCTCAAGGGCGGCCAGCCCGTGCCGATGGAAGCCAACTCGCTTTTCACCATCACCACGCGGTCTGTCGCGGGGGATGCACGCGAGGTCTCGACCAATTACGCGGGCATGGCGCGCGATGTGAAGCCGGGAGCACGACTGCTCCTCGATGACGGAGCGATAGAGCTGCGCGTGGAGCGCACGACCGACACGGATGTCGTCTGTCGCGTGATTAACGGCGGTACGCTCGGCGAGCGCAAGGGCATCAACCTGCCGGGCGTTTCTCTGCCGATCCCATCGCTCACGGACAAAGACCGCCGCGATTTGCAGTGGGCCGTGCGCCAGGGCGCCGACTACATCGCGCTCTCGTTTGTTCGTCGCGCAGAGGATTGCACGGAAGCTAAAACGCTGATCCAGAATGCGGGTGGCCGCGCGCCCTTGATCGCTAAAATAGAGAAGGCCGAAGCGATAGATCATCTCGACGAGATTATTGCCGCCGCTGATGGCGTGATGGTCGCGCGCGGCGATCTAGGCGTCGAAACCAGCGTCGAGCTTGTTCCCGTCTATCAGAAGCGTATCATCGAAGAGGCGAACATCAAGGGCAAAGTCGTCATCACCGCGACGCAGATGTTGCAGTCTATGGTCACCAATCCGCGCCCGACGCGCGCCGAAGCCTCGGACGTAGCCAACGCCGTGTGGGACGGCACCGACACCTTGATGCTCTCGAACGAGACGGCGATGGGCCAGAACGTGGTCGCCTCTGTGGCGACGATGGCGCGTATCATCGAATCGGCGGAGACCGGCAGGAAATCAGAGAACAGCGTCATCAAACGGTGGATCGGTCAATCAACCGGCACATTCAGCCGCGCTCTGTGCGAGGCCGCAGCCTTCGCCGCTCAGGAACTGGGCACGAAAACGACCGCCGTCTTTACGGAATCCGGCATTATGGCGCGCAGGCTCGCGGCGCTCAGGCCCGAACAGCGCATCGTCGCGCTCACGCCATCGAAGGATGTCTATAACGAGCTGGCCCTGATCTGGGGCGTCGAGCCCATCCTGCATCCCCCCTGCGAAAAGACGGATGACCTTGTGCGAATCGGCGAAAGAGTCCTGCTCGAATCCGGTATCGTTCAACAGGGCGAGATGGTCGTCCTGATGGCGGGCAAACTCTCCGGCCTCGGTCTCTCAAGGTCTGTCAAGCTTTATAACATCGGCGACGCGGACTCGCAGCAATAACCGTGGGCTCCGAATGGCAAATCTCTGCGGGCGAGCTGTTCGAGTTGATGCGGCCAGTAGCCTGGGCGCTCTCGGCGCTCGTCTCGGCATTCGTATTTGCCAGCGCGCGCGCACAAGGGCTTAGGACTTACTCAATCATTGCATGGACGCTCGGCACGCTTCTCTTTCCGCTCATCATCCTTCCGCTTTACCTGATCGTGCGTGCGCTCGCTCGCGGCCGCCGCGTGAGCGCACATAATGCTTCCCAGCAAACGAAGGCGGTCGCGAATGAGATATCCAAAACTTTTGCCCCCTCTCCGGCGTGGAAACGCATCTGGCCAATCCTCTATCTGGTCGGGGTTTTGAGCATCATCGCGCTCTTCTTCTACAAAGATTACTGGAGTCTGGATGCGCATCTGTGGCGTGCGAATAATGCAAAGCTGCGCGGGCCGCAAGAGAAAGTGATTGCGGAATACCGCGCGGCGCTCCGCCTCGAAGACAGCGCGCATACGCATAAACTGCTCGCGATAGAACTGGCGGCCGCTGGACGAAATGAAGAGGCGCTCGCAGAGTTTCGCGCCGCAGAGCGCGGAGGCGAGCCGGACGATAAGATTCCTTACCACATGGGAATGGCGCTCGACGCGCTCGATCATCAAGCGGAGTCGGCGCTCGAATACAGCAGATTCCTCAACGGCCCACTCTGTAATCAGGCTTTGCCCGACGCGAATTGCGTGACGGCGCGAGCGCGCGTCCAGGTAATCGCGCCTGATCTATCCATTAAGCAAAAATAGGCCGGTGCTCAATTAAAGCACCGACCTATTGAATCTCATATCGCTTTTTGTAGCTATTAATCTGCGCGCAGCATCCCGCCGACCGCGTCATCCCGCTTGCGCGCGCCATGCGTCTCGTTGGGTATCACCTGCGGGTCGCGCCAGTTGTCGAGGATTCCGACCTGATGCACGCATTGCAGCGTACAGGTCGGCGCGCACCATTTCTCCGTGCTGTACTCGCGCTTGAAATCCTCCATCGTGTAGCTCTCAAGCGAGATACCCGGATAGCCACGTTGCTGCGAGCACCAGTGGACGAGGCCGTCTTCGCAGATGTAGAGATAGCGCGCCCCAGCGCGGCAGCGCCACTCGTAGGGCTTACCTTCGGCGATTGCGTCCTGAAACCAATTAAGGCGCGCGTGATCCTTATTGCCGAGCTTCTTGACGGCTTGAAAAATCTCCTTCTCTCTATCGGCGAGCGGTTTCAAAGTTCCATCGTGGTCGTGAATGACGCCGACTGTAGTGGAGAATCCAAGCTCGACGGCGCGATGCGCGATGGTCAAAGCATCCTCCGGCGTCTTGATCCCGCCGCCGATCACAGAGTTGATGTTGACGTGAAACTCTGCGTACTGGGACAAATCCTGCAACTTCTTATCCAGGTTCTTGAGGCTCTTTTTCGAGACCTCGTCCGGCTCGACGTTATCTATACTGATCTGTAAGTATTCAAGCCCGGCACGGTTTAGTCGCTCGATTCGTTCGGGGGTAAAGTAATAGCCGTTGGAGATGAGGCCCGCGATCATGCCGTGCGAGCGTATGCGCCGGATGATGTCATCCAGATCAGGGTGCATCAGAGGCTCGCCGCCGGAGATCGTGATGACGCTTGTGCCGAGCGCGCCCAGTTTGTCCAGCCGCCGATTCATCAAATCGAGCGGCACGGGATCGGACACCTTATCGTATTCGTTGCAGTAGCCGCAGGCTAGATTGCAGCGGCGCATGGGTATGATGTGCGCCAGCACCGGATGCTGGCTCGAAAGCAGACCGCGCGTGATAAAGATGGTCTCGCGTAGTTTGCGGCTGAGAAACTTGCTTCTCTTCATCGAGTCCTTAACAAATGCTGATTACATGCGGGGAAAGTAAAAGGCACGCTTCCGTGGTCAACCAAGAATATGCGAGATGCGCACTCGAAGGCAAGAGAGTACGCGCGTGCCCTCAAGCTTACCCGTCAGCCTAAAATAGGGAAAGGGCTCTGGCCTCAAAGACCGGAGCCCTTCGCTCCTCTAAATTTAACCGGGCGAGAATTTAGCCCTTGACGATTTTAACGCTTCCGTCGAGCTGTAGCTTGAACTGGTCGAGCGAGATGCCCGCGTTCTTCTGCATGTCGGTGAGGCGAACGGTCGTCGCATCATCGTTCTTCTCAACGACCTTGGTCTGCACCGGCATACCGCCGCCGTCAATCCAGACTTCAGCATACTTATAGCTTGCGCCGCCCTTCGGCACGAGCTTGATATGCGTAGTGCTGACGCCGCCCCACAGCGTCTCCTCGTAAATGTCCTGTAGAGGCTCGAAGCGAGTTCTGATCTGTTGACCCGACATATTCAGGAAATCGAAGACGCCGCCCGCTTTGGCGCGACTCGATCCGGCTGCGCCGCGATAGGCCATGTTCAGACGCGGGCGAAACAGCGTGTATTGACCATCGGCCACAGCAAGCGTCTCTTTGGCCGGATACTGCCAGTCAACCCGCACATATGAGCTACGGCCCTGTGCGGGCACATAGAGCACCACGCCGCCGCGTTTGTCAGTATCACGAATACGCGCGTCATACTTTTCCATGCTGATGCCGGCGCGCAATGATTTAAGTTCCCGTCTATTCCTCTCCATCCGATTGATCAAAGCGCTTACTAATCCTGCGCTCTGTGCGTCAACTTTTGTGGGGGAACTAACGGCTACTGCGGCCACCAAAATCGCAAAAGCGAGGCCGAGTGTAGCGAATCTCCTCATACAATCTCCTTCAAAGAATTAGGACTCATGCCCGGGGGACGATAAAATCCGGGCAATTATAAGTAATGCTTAACGTATGTCAACCTCGTAGCCGACGCTTTGGCCTGCCGCGTCCAACCTTGGGCGCACGGCGATGACCTTCGCGGCGGGGCGGCCCGACTGGATTCGCGCACGGCGCTCGATCTCCCCTATATCTAACTTATCAAAAGGACTTACGGGCTCAACGAGCACTGAGTCGAACGGGGTTTGATGCGCTCTGATGTTGCGAGGTTCGCTGGTTTCAAACCAGGATCGAGGAGTCAGAAAAATAAAGGCCAGGATGAGCGCGCACAGGATGTCATATTGCCATGTGGTACGCCCGTAAGACCAGAAGAAAAGGGACTTAATAGTGCGAAAAATAGAGCCCACGTAAACGTTTCCGAAGTCCTACACCGAGACGACAGCCAATTCCCGCGCGGCCTCACCTCTCGCAAACACGAAGGGGATTTTAGCCTGAAAGGGCCGTCAAAGTCCACCCTCAAGCGCGTCACATCTGTACATTGCCCAGCGGTTGAACGATCTGCCCGTCGCGCATCTGTACGATGCGCCGACACATCGCGGCGGCCTCCGGGTTGTGTGTGATCATGATGACGGTCTGATTAAAGCGTAGATTTAGCTCCTGAAACATGTTAAGCACGATGGCCGAGTTCTCGGAATCGAGGTTGCCGGTCGGCTCGTCGGCGAGGATAAGGGCGGGCCTTGTGACGACGGCCCTTGCGAGAGCCACTCTCTGTTGCTCGCCGCCGGAAAGCTCCAGCGGTTTATGATGCATCTTGTCTTCAAGCCGAAGCAGGCGCAGGACTTCACGTCGCCGCTCTGGATCATCCGCGCCGTTGCCGCCGTGAATGCGTTCGGCAAGACGCAGGTTGCCCTCTGCCGTCAGCGTCGGGAAAAGATTGAAGCGTTGAAAGATGAAACCTATCTTGCGGCGGCGAATATCTGTGCGGCGTGCGTCCGTGGCGGCCGTCAGGTCTTCATCATCAATAACGATGCGGCCCTTCGTCGGCGTCAGCAACCCCCCAAGCAGATGCAGCATAGTTGATTTGCCGCACCCCGAAGGCCCCATGATCGCAAGGAACTCGCCCTCCTGCACATCCAGAGAGACGCCGCGTAGCGCGGGCACGTCCACGCGCCCCACGCGATACACCTTCTCCAGGTTCTCTGCTTTTAAGATCGTCCTCATCGTGAACGATCAATAGTAATTGGTAACCAGTGATTAAACAACCGCTCTCGGTCTCGTCACGATTGACTATTAACCGTTGACTGTTTAGTCGTAGGAGAGAGCGCTGACGGCATCGAGGTTGGCGGCGCGGATGGCCGGATAGAGCGCGCCAAGGACTCCGCCCAGGAGTCCTATGGCGGCAGAGGCTATGGCCCAGGACCAGCCATACTCAAACATGAGCCCGTAGGTGCGATGAATAAGAGCGCCTGCGATGAGCGCCACGGTGAATCCCAGGATGAGACCGAGAATACTTATCAAGATAGCTTCCTTCTCGATCACGCCGATGATATAGGCGCGCGAAGCGCCCATCGCCTTTAGTATTCCGATCTCGCGGGTGCGCTCCGTAATCGTCGTGTACATCGCCAGCATGACGACGAGCGCGCTTACAACTGCGGCGAGCCCCACCAGGACGCGCAGGAATAGTCCAAGGTAAGGGATGCTCTTCTCGATGCTGGTAAAAACATCGCGCGTAAACTGAATCTTGTTGCCCGGCAACTGCTCGTTGATACGCTTCGCCAGCTCGACTTGATCCACACCGCTTCGGGCCTTGATTAGAATCCAGGTGCATTTGCCCGGCGATTCCAGCGCATCCTGCATAGCAGTGAGAGACATCTTGACGCGCGCGCCGGACTCCGGAGCGTAGATGCCCGTGATGCGATACGGCTTGTCGCCGAAGAGCTTGAGTATGCTTCCCACCTGAAGAGAGCCGTTACGCGCCTTGGATTCGTCAATCACAACCTCATCCACAGCTTCTGCCGGGCGTCCCTCCATCATGCGCATCTCGTTCATACGCGCAAACTCTGCCCAGTCCACGCCCTCGACCTGCTCGAAGCCGAATCCACGTCCCCCCTGATAGATATAACGAATCACGGGCACAGCCGCTTCGACGCCTTCGATCCTTTCCAGCTCTTCGATGTATTTAGTACTGAGATTCGCCGTCGAAGTCGTCAAGTTATCAGCCGAACCAGGGCGCGTGAAGATAATCTCGGCGCGCACATTCGACGAGCGGCGCTGTAGATCATTCGACATGCCGCGCGCCAATCCCGTAAACAACATCACGAGCGCGACGCCAAGCGCGACGCCCACGATGCTCACGAGCGAGCGAATCGGACGCTGTCGAATATTGGCTGTGACGAGATTATCCATAATGTTAGAGATCAGATGTCAGATGCTGGATGTTAGTGAAGAGAGGTTTTGCGCACTGTGTTTGACTAACATCCGGCATCTGACATCTAACATCTGTCTTTCACTGTCTTATTGTGCTCTGGCGTGCGTCCAGATCAAGCTCCGGCAACTGCCATTTGTTTTCGAGCACGAAAACGTCAGCGGGGAATTCGCGGTCTATGACGACCGTCTCCGGCGCTTGATAAGTGACGGCCAGCTTGTAGCGATCCTGCGGGCGTGTGATCTCTATTTTCGACGGCATCGAGACGCTATTGCCTTCGCCAAAACTTTTCGTCTCCAGGTAGGTGACATCCGTGACGAGCGCGCCCGTGTTATCAAAAGTTTGCAGGCGCGCCAGCCTGATCGAGTTGACGCGGTTGAACCAGAAGCGTCTCGTGAGATGCACGCCGGTTGCGCCGCCCGGCGCAAGCTCATCGAGCAGGTAATAACCGCGCACGACTCTTCCGGGGGTGCGCCCTGGCGTCTGCTTCGACGTGTCCAGCTCCTCCTGATAAAACTCGCTCTGCGCATAGACCAATCCGGAATCCGTACGCGGCAGGATCGGTCGGATCAGGAGTGCATCGGTCAGGTGCTGCGGGCGCAGATTGGCAAGGGCGCTGCGCGCACGCTGCTCGCTCATCGCTTTGTCGTTTTTACCGCGCTCACTGCCTCCAGCGCCATTGACCACAAGCTGTGGATAGGTGGCGTTGTTAGTCCCGCGCACAAAGCGGCGATATTTCTCGTCGCCCTGCAACACGGCGACGCGGAAACGCTCGCCGTCCGAAGTCATCTCAGCGATATTGGTCCCGACAAAAGGCGCTTGAATCTTCAGGTAAATCTGTCCGGGACGCTGCAAAAAGAGCGTCCCGTCGGCGGTGCGGTATTTATCCGCCAGACCCGCTTCGGCAAACGACGTGTCCTGAAACTGTATGTCAACCTTGCCGCGTATCGAGCGCACCGTCGCCGCTCGATTGACCTCGGCGATGAGTTGGGTCGCGTTTGCGTCGGCGAGCGGCGTTAAGAGCGGCGGCACGCTGACCGTCTGCTTGACGCCGAACAAACTCTTGCAGCCGCTCAGGCTCAGCGATACGAAGATCAAAAGGAGCAGAGCGGTGAAGCGCGCGCGGGTGCTTGTACGGGCAAGGGGTGAATTAAACATCAAAGACAAAGGGCGACCGTGTGACCGCTGCAATACATATTCTCCAAGACTGATCTTTCATGATTAAAAAGCAAGCTAACAAAGAGGTTCGCGCTTTGTCAACGCGCGCCTCTAATCCAGTACGAGCGGCGGCTTGCCAAATTTCCCTCGCAACTGATTGATAGTTTGCAAGACCTTCGGTCGCTTCACAAGTTTCTGTTCTAAGCCGCGCTTGCCCGGCACATCCAGCAGCATGAGACCGAGCAGTATAGTCAGGATGCCCTGTCCCGGCACGCCCGGCAGCGACATAATGACGCCTAGAACAATTAGGACAACGCCGATCAGGTTCTTCATTATCATCCCGCTCCAGCGCACCGCCCGGTGACGATCCACCCAGAGAGAGCGATCATGCGATGAATGAAAATAGGTGGCCGGAATCCGAACCAGCATCAACGAGACCAGGCCGAGGCTGCCCGCGAAGGTGACGATAAACAGCAGTAATCCGATGATCGCATCCCGCCAGGTGATGGCAGCCACAATCTGCGTTATCCAATCAATCATATAATCCAAAACTATGCATAAAGCTCGCGAGCTTAGTCTCAGCGAGCGATTCCCTGCCGACGGCCTCTCATTTGAGTTCCATACGCGCCTCAAATAAAAGACGCAACGTCTCCTGGACAACCTCTCTGGCCGTGCCTTCGAGTTGAAAGTCACGCTCGGCCACGCCCTCCCAAAATTCGTCCAGGCCGCGCACGCCCGCGCGCTCGAAGGCGAGCGCCTGCACTAACAGGTCTATGATGTCCGCCGCCTTGACCAGCCGCGCTTCGAGGCTCGCGCGATGCTCGTAATCCTCGTGAAGCTCCGTATATCTCGCTTCGATCCGTTGACCGAGACCCTGCACAATCGCGTCGAAGGCCGCACGCTCGGCTCGCCTTCTGATCTCCGCGCCGAAATACTCTATGGCCGTGCGCGGCATATCGCCGACGCGCGCCTCGGCCCAGTCGTGCAGCAGTGCCATCCTCAACAATCGCTCGACATCGACCGCGACGCCGCGCTCTTTAAGCTCGTCGGCCAACATCATCGCGGCGAGCGCCACCCCGTAGGAATGCGCCGCGACGGACTCCGCGCCCGGCGCAAGCCCGCGCAACGTCCAGCCCGTGCGATCCAATCTTTTAAGGCGCTGAAGCTCTATCAGTGTCGAGATCATTCAAGTTAATAGTAGTCAGCAATCAGTTTTTAACTTTCGGCTGACTACTGACTACTGATTGCTGACTACTTACTAATGAACATCTTTCCCGGATTAAGAATGCCTAGCGGGTCGAGAGCGCGCTTGATGCGCCTCATTGTCTCCATCGTTGTGCCGGTGACGGCCATATCCATGTACGGCGCTTTGACGTAGCCGATGCCGTGCTCGCCGCTGATCGTGCCTCCAAGCTCGATGGCGACGGCGAAGGTATCTCGCACGGCGGCGCGAGCCCGCGCTACGGCCGCAGGGTCTGCGCGGTCGCACATAAAATTAACATGGATATTGCCGTCTCCGGCGTGCCCGAAGTTGGCAACGAATGTTTCATGGCGATGCCCGACCTCGACGACGCGCTCGATGAGTTCGGGAACGCGCGAGCGCGGCACGACGACATCCTCGTTGAGCTTGAGCGTTCCGTACTTTTTCATCGCTGGCGAAAGCGCGCGACGCACATCCCAGAGACGATCCTCCTCCTCGCGCGTTCTTGAGCGCAACAGATCAAAGCCGCCGCCATCGCGCATTACCCCCTCGACCATGAGCGAAGCGCGCTCAACCTCTTCCATTGATCCATCAACGGAGACGATCAGCAGCGCTCCGGCATCGCCTCCCAGTCCGAAGGCGAACTCGGATTCGACCGCTTCTATCGAGTTGCGATCCAAGACTTCTATGGCGACGGGCGTGACGCGGGCTCGTGTGAAGCGCGGCACGCAGGCGCAGGCCTCGCTCATCGTGCGAAAAGTCGCGCGGACGGTGCGCGTCGCTTCGGGCAACGGCAGCAATCTGAGCGTCGCTTCCGTGATAATGCCGAGCATCCCTTCAGAGCCGCACATCAGCCCCGTCAAATCGAACCCGACGACATTTTTGCTGGTTCGTCCTCCGGTCTCGATAATCTCTCCGGTCGGCGTCACGACTTCCAGACCGAGCACGTAATGTTTGGTCACACCGTACTTGGCAGAGCGCATGCCCCCGGCGTTCTCCGCGATGTTGCCGCCGATAAAAGAGTCTTTATAGGAAGCAGGGTCGGGGGGGTAAAAGAGGCCGTGTGCCTCGACCGCCTGTTGCAGTGCGTAGGTCGTCACGCCCGGCTCCGTCACCGCGTAGAGATCATCGGCGTTGATCTCCTTAATATGATTCATGCGATCCGTGCCGATGACTATGCCACCTTCGACGGGCACAGCGCCGCCCGTGTAGCCGACGCCGCCGCCGCGCGCCGTGACGGGAAAACGCGCTTCGTTGGCAAGGCGCAGGATGGCCGCGATCTCCCGGGCAGTCTCAGGCAGCACGACAGCTTCGGGCGGAAACTTCTCTTTCAGAGCATCCTGCGCGTATGGCTCGACACGCTCCGCGTCAACGAGGACGAACTCCGCGCCGACCATCTCGCGCAGGCGCGCAAGCACGCTCTCGCTTGAGGCGGCCGTACACGCGCGCCGACTCCGTCCCACTGTTGTTTCTATTGAGCTAGTCATGCCTGATCAGATTTAAGCTGATACTACTTTAACGCGCCCGTCGTCCGCCGGGCAATGTGGAAAAGCGGCGACGCGAGCCATGTACTCGCATCGCCGCTCGAATTTACTGACCGCTGCAAGACTCAGTTTTAACGACAGGCCGGATGCTCGCAGCCGCAGCCGATCTCCATTATATCTTTCGCATCGTGGCAGTATTCACTGCAATACTTGTCATTATCGGAAACCGTGCAGCTACAGCTCGGATGCGCGCACTTCTTCACGTTCGTTTCATCTGCCATCTCAGTATCCTTCTTTCTTGAGCTGACTTGAACCAGGTTTGGGGGCAGTCTTTAGGAATGCTAGGCCGCCGAAGGGCTTGCGTCAAGCCAGGGAAAGACCCTCTGGATGAGCCATATGTCGCTCTTTAAGGCGCGGCGCTCACATTAATATTGATCTTCCTACGGCGGACGGGAACAGAAACGGTGCTGCCGAGCGGCACGCGATAGACTACCCCGTCAATGTTTAGATTGACGAATTGCAACGGCTGCTCTACTGCGACCGTTGCTGCGGGCTGCATGTTTTCGCTCGTGGCGGGCATGGACTCACCGGGCTTGGCCGTATCGCTCGTGCGCGTGAGCAGGTTAGTGGCGACGATGCGCCATGCGGTGGGGGCACATCTAAGGCGCAGTCCCGGCGTATCCGTCTCGGCCGTCTCGCGCGGCGCGAGCACATCGAACTTGAACAGGCCCTCGCCGCAACGCACGCCCTGCGCGTCATAAAAGGTCACGCGCCCGGCGACATATTCGTAGAAAAAAGGGCTGATGTTCTCGACCGTCAAGCGTATGTTGGGAACGGGCGAATCTGTCGAGCCCTGAAGCGATGTCGTGAGCAGATGGCCGCTGAGCGCATCGCGCCCCTGCCCATCAAGCGCAACCGCACGGGTCGTCAGCGAAACGGGTTGCTCGACAGGCGGCCCGCCTGCGGCGGCCGTTTCCTGCTGGGCACGGGTTTGAATGGCGCTACACGCGATCAAGACGGCGCACATGGCGATGATTTTGACTCTCAAGCTTTGCCTCCTCTTTGGCAGGGATTGCAATCTTCGGTCTGAAGCGATGGTGGATTGTAGGCCAGAGCGCGCCACACGATCAATAGACAAACGGGCGCAAGGCTCAGGCCATGACGGGAAGAAGCCGGGCTCCGCGCGCCATGATGTAGCCTTCCTCTTGGCTGTCCAACTTCGCTATCGCCTCATCAATCGTGCGCGCAGGGATCATGCGCATGCGCCTGACATCCGCATCATTCAGGTTCGAGACGAGATGAATCCGAAAGTTTTCAGCTTTAACCATAAGTGACCAGGCGGTCTGCCCGTTGACTTCGTAACCCTCACGCAGGCGAGCTTCCAGAGAGCGCGAGTCATCCTCTTCAAACCATTTCAAAAAATCGTCGCGCCCTAAACCGTCCGTGCATTCGGCCACTAAAATAATCTCTCCGCCAGCGGTGCATGCCTGCGCAGCCATGTCGAGCGTCTTATGCGCTTGAATCAGATTGATGTCGTAGGGCGCACCGCCGCAACTGGCGATGACGACCCGGCGCTTTGCGTCAATCTTTAGGGAATGCGCGCGCGCATACTCTTCACAAGCCCGGCGATGCGCCGCGCGCCAGTCGCCTGCATAGACTCGTACCGCTCTCCCGCGCTCGTCCGTCACCGTATTAATCAAAAACGAGGGCGCGACCTCCGCCGCGATGCGCTCGCACTCTTCATGCACGACGTTGCCATCAAGGAGGCCCGAGCCGACACCTGCTCGACGCCCGCCATTCTCAAAATCGAGCGCGAGCATGTGCGTTGCTTCCACCGTCCTTATGGAAGCCAGTCCCGGACAGACCGATTTGCGCCCGCCTGTAAAGCCAGCGAAGTAATGAAAATTTATCGCGCCCGTGAGGAGCACATGATCGTGCTCTTTGAGTGCGCGATTAAGCTCGATGGGTGTGCCGCGCTCCGTCGTGCCGAAGCTCGCAAGGTTAGAATCATCCCCGGCCACGTGATTGAGCGTCTTCATACGTTGCACGATGAAGGGCGTCAGCAGTTCGCGCTTTTCATCCGGCGTCACGGGGCGGTGAATGCCCGTCGCGAAGATGATGCGGATGTCGTGCGGCGAGCAGCCCGTGGCAATTAGACGGCGGACAAGCAGGTGAATGATCTGCGCGCTCGCGGTCGCGCGCGTCGCGTCCGAGACGACGAGCAGCACGCTTTCACCCGGCGAAATGATCTCTTCGAGGGAGGGCGATCCAATGGGCTCATCTAAGCCCATGCCGATCTGCGCGTCCGTGAGCGGTTGTTCATCGCCCTCTTCGGTCGCGAGTAGTTGATAGCGCGTCTCTTCATACGAAAGAGAGAGCGAAGCATGCCCGTAGCCTAATTCGATATTCATGAGAGCGAAGACTGCATTGAAGCCTAGACGCCGAAGCGTATGAGATCGCGCTCGATGACATTGAGCGAGGCGAAGTCCGTCGCGCCAGCCGCACGCGCGTCCGCGAGCCAGCGCCGCAATTTACGCGCTTCCTCAAGTGTCGTGAGGCGACACGCGCCCGTCAGCGCCAGCGTCACAAGGCAATCAGGAGCGCCGTGCGTGACGAGCGCCGCCTGCAAAGCGGCCTGCTCGCGTATATCGAGCGTGAGCAAAAGACTGATCTCCATAAGAATAGATGCCGGATGCTGGATGTTAGATATTAGTTTTTGGCCTTAACTAACATCTGACATCTAGCCTCTGCATTTTAATCTCGCGCGGAGCGAAAGCAAGCCCTGCCCGCGTGGCAGAAATGGAACGTATCGTCCTCAAAGGCAGATGTCTCCATCTGGATCGTGAGATGATCGAGGCCGAAACGGTCGTGGAGTTTTGTCCGCAGATGTTTCAAAAGCTCTGCCTGTGAAATCGTCTCGACATGGATGACATGCGCGCTCAGGGCTTCGCGCCCGGAGGTGATTGTCCAGACATGCAGATCATGGACATCCTCTACGCCTTCCGTTTCCAGAATAGAGTCTTCCACAGCAGCGAGATTGATGTGCGCGGGCGTGCCTTCAAGGAGCACGTTGGTTGATTCGCGAATCAGATTCCAGGAACTCCAGACGATAAGCAGTCCGATAAGGAAACTGAAGAGCGGATCGGCCGCGTACCATCCATAGACGGACATCAAGATACCCGCCGCAATCGCGCCGACAGAGCCGAGCGCATCGCCGATGATGTGCAGCCACGCCCCGCGCACATTCAAATCATCCTTATGGTCGCCGTGCAGAAGCCACGCGCACAGCACATTGACGGCCAGGCCGCCCGTAGCCACCAGAGTCATCATCCCGCTCTTAACTGAGGGAGGCGCGTCGAGGCGTTGATAAGCTTCGTAAAATATCAGGAGCGAGATCAGGACGAGCGCAACGCCGTTCGTGAGGGCGGCGAGAATTTCCAGGCGGTAATAGCCGAACGTCTTACTGGATGTCGCCGGGCGCGCGCTGAACCACATCGCGATGAGCGCCAGAGCGAGGGCCGCTACATCCGTCAGCATGTGCCCGGCATCGGCCAGGAGCGCAAGCGATCCTGTCCACCAGCCGCCAAACGCCTCGGCAAACATGTAAATGGCCGTCAACACGAGCACCAGTCGCAGGCGACGGCGGCTGCGCGAGGCCCGGCCATGCGCGTGCGTGTGCCCAGCGTGCTGATGTGTTCCCGTTATCGCTTGCGCCTCTGCCATATGACAAGTATTAGATGCCTCCTCCGGTCGGGAGGCTCCAAAGAGATTACACTGCGGGCCGAGCGCGCCTGACCGGGCATCAATCGAACCCGCTTCATTCCTCGCTCAAATCTGATCGAGCGCTTGTGTGATGTCGGCGATGATGTCTTCGGCCGCTTCGATGCCGATGGCAAAGCGGACGGTCGCCGCCGAGACGCCTGCGGCGCGCAGTTGCTCTTCGGAAAATCCGTAGTGCGATGAGTAGACGGGATAGCTCGCCAGGGTTTCCACGCCGCCCAGGCTGGGCGCGCCGCGCACCAATCGCAGCCCGTCGAAAAGTTTTTCGACCTCCGCTTCGCCGCCCGTAACATCAATTGCCAGCACGCCGCCGAAAGCCTTCATCTGCCGACGCGCGATCAGGTGATCCGGGTCCGTCTCCAGACCGGCGTAATAAACGCGAGCGACCTTCGGATGTTCGCTGAGCGCAGACGCCACACGCAAAGCATTCTCTGAGCAGGCGCGCACGCGCACATCGAGCGTCTTGAGCCCACGCGCGAGCAGGTAGGCCGCCGCCGGGTCGAGCGTCGCGCCGACGAACATCGCCAGACGCCGCACGCGCGAGATGTAATCAGAGTGTCCGACGACTGCGCCCGCAGTCAAATCGGCATGTCCGCCCAGATACTTCGTCGCGCTGTGGACGACCGCGTCCACACCGAGTTGGAGCGGGCGCTGCAATATGGGTGTGGCGAAGGTGTTATCAATGATCGAAAAGAGGCCCGCGCGGCGCGCGGCGCTGGCCGCCTGCTCTATGTCAACAAGTCGGTTGGTCGGATTCGTAGGCGTCTCGAACCAGAAGGCGCGCGTGCGCTCTCCCTTCAACTCAGGCAGCCGCGCAATCTCCTTGATGCTGATAAAACGCGCATTGATGCCGAACCGGCCCATGACCTCAGTCATGATTTTGAGCGTGCCGCCGTAGATCGTTTCGCAGGCCATGATCTCGTCGCCCGCTTCGCAGAGCGCGGCGAGCGCCAAAAGCGTCGCCGCCGAACCGGAAGAGGTCACGACCGCGCTTTCAGCCCCCTCAAGCTCGGCGATCTTTCTCTCAACTTCCGCCACCGTCGGGTTGGCATAGCGCGAATAGAAATAGGCTTCGGGCAATTCGCCGCGCGCGCAGCGACGCATCTCGTCGAAACTTTCAAAACCGTAGATCGTCGAGTGAAAGACAGGCGAGACAACCGCGCCGAAGTCGTTTAGCGATGCGCGCTCGCCGCCATGCACGGCGATAGTGGCGGGCGAATGAGATCCATTTTTGTCTTGATTGTCCGAAGCCATAAGTAAATCCTTTAGCGGCGCGACCCTGAGAGTTATAGAACACAAGAATGCCGGATGCGGCCTTAAGATTACAAGCCGCACCCGGCATCGTCAACCGGATCATCGAGCAGGATGGTGGCTCGCTAAATCGCGGGCGCGCTCTGCACGTTATTAAACTCTCTGTATAGCTCGTTGAAATCTCTGAGGGCGCGTTCGAGCACCTGTGGCAGGCCCTCGATGTCAGCCGGATTGACCACCATATTGACGTTGCTGACGAAAGCCGCGTGCGAGTCCATCGTGCGCGATGAAGCATTCAGGTGAACGAAGAAGAGGCGTCGGCGCTCGCCGGGCCGCTTGATGCTTACCTCGCGAGTAACGAAGGCCGCACCCTGTTCCACCGGATCAAAGCCCGGATCGAGGATGACGACATCCATGTGCTCTTCGCGCATACGTTCGATGGCCTGCGACGAATCATCCGCGACAAACACCTGATAGTTGCTTTCCGCGAGCTGGTGGGCCAAGGCATCACGATGCGCAGGTGTGACGCACACCAGAGCGCGGCGTCGCTCCCAGGCCGGACGCGCGACTGCCACGCCCGTCTGTGCCTCTTTGCCCGGCACGCCTCCCTGCAAAAGGGCCGCCAGCATCCGCACGACTTCGGCAGTGTCAACGGAGGACGGCTGCGCATCCGCCTGCACCTCCGTTTGCTCACCGGCAACGCTTGGGTTAAAGGCCGGGGCCGGCGCGGGTTGTTTGAAGCGCGGATGCTCAAGCGATGGCGATTCGCCGAGACCGAGCGCCCCCTGCTGCTCGCCACCCCGGGCCGCCACAGCAGGCGGCTGCGCGTTGATGACGTGCTGACACTTTGGACAGCGGATGGTGAATGGACGCGAAGGAAGCTTCGCATCATCCAGTTGCAAACGCGTCGTACATTGAGAACAGACAACAATCATAAGTTTTCTCGCACAGAAGGAAAGTAAGAGAAGGGATGAGGGATGAAATAAAAGCATTCAATAAGTTGAAGCATTTCTTTCATCCCTCATCGCTGCCGCCCTCATCCCTTTATTCGATCATGCTCAGCATCGAGTTAGCGCCAGCCAGAGCGCCGACCGGCGCGTTTTGATTTTCGGAGCGAATGTAGTCCTCGGAAGAGGAGAGACC
The DNA here is from genome assembly GCA_046714695.1 of Pyrinomonadaceae bacterium. GTDB lineage: Bacteria > Acidobacteriota > Blastocatellia > Pyrinomonadales > Pyrinomonadaceae > DASQYE01. The sequence continues at coordinate 5,331 of JBKKAL010000288.1, read as the reverse complement.
CTTAAGCGCGAGCATCAGGTTGTTCGGGTTCGTGGCGAAGGCGAGGCCGTCTTCCATCGAGATCACCTTTTGCTCGATCATTCTACGAATCACCATGTCGAAATCCTGCATGCCCTCAAGCTTGCCGTCGCGCATCGCGTCGAGCAGCGACTTACCCTCAGACTCTCCATCTTCAATGTACTCGCGCGTGCGCGGTGTTGATTTGAGAATCTCGACTGCCGCCACGCGCCCGCGATTGTCTGCGCGCGGAATCAAACGCTGTGAAACGATGTAGCGGAAAGTCTGCGCCAGACGCGTTCTGATCACGGCCTCTTCGTTCTTCGGATAGAGACCGATGATACGGTCAATGGATTTCGATGCGTCAATCGTGTGCAGTGTGGAGAGGACGAGGTGTCCCGTCTCGGCGGCTTCGAGCGCGATCTCCGTCGTCTCGTAGTCGCGCATCTCGCCTACCAAGATAACCTTCGGAGCCTGGCGAAGCGCGGCGCGCAGGGCAGAGGAAAAGTCTTTCGTGTCGGAGCCGACCTCGCGCTGGTTGATCGTCGAGCACTTGTGCATGTGCAGAAATTCGATGGGGTCTTCGATGGTGACGACGTGGTAGTACTTTATCTCATTGATGATGTCTATGATCGCGGCGAGCGTAGAGCTTTTTCCTGAGCCGGTCGGCCCCGTGAGCAGGACGATGCCGTTACGAAGCTCCGCAATCTCCGCGAGTTGACCGGGGAGTCCGAGCGATTTGAGTGTCGGAATTTCGGTCGGGATGACGCGCATGACGATGGAATACGAGCCGCGCTGCTGAAATATATTGACGCGAAAGCGCGTGCGCGACGGCAGGCTATAACTAAGGTCTGCCGTGCCCGTACGAACCAGACGCTCGGCTGCGTCACGGTTGCCCTGCATCAACGTCATCGCGATAACTTCCGTCTGGTAGGGCGAGAGTTTTTGCAAACCGAGCGGCGAGACGGGTGTCAGCTTGCCGTTGATCTCGACCTGCGGCGGTTGGCCGACAGTGAAATTCAGGTCGCTGATTTTGTCAGAGACGAGCAACATGCGCTCGATAATGGGCGGCAGATCAAAAAAGCTCATGCCAGTTGGCTCTCCATTTCGCTGGTAAAGGGGAAGACATCAAGTTTGACGGCGGGTTTATTTTAGAAAGTGACGAAGATCGTGGAGTTGAGCGCGCAAGCAGAGGCACACTCGAAAGACCACCTCATTGTCGCGTATAACTCAGGCAAACGCAAGCCAAAAGTGTTTTGACAGGGCTTTTATTTGGGTTTTTTGGCTTAAATTGCCTGTGAGAGAGCGCGTGTGCGTTCCTTTATCTCATCAGGGTGGGTGAGCAGCGCGCTGATAACGGCCACTGTGTCGGCCCCTGCGTCGAGCACTTCGCGCGCATTCTCGCAAGTTATGCCGCCGATGGCGACCAGCGGGATTGAGCCTATAGCCTGCCGCACGCGGCTGAGCCCATAGAGTCCGACCGTCGGATCAGGATTCTCTTTTGATGAGGTGTTGAAGATGGGGCCGATGGCGATGTAATCAACTCTCAGGCGGGCGGCTTCTCCAGCCTGTTCGAGGCTGTGCGTGGAGAAGCCTATGATGGCATCTTCGCCGAGCAGGCGGCGAGCGGCTTCGGGCGCGAGGTCATCCTGCCCCAGATGAACGCCGTCCGCGTGGAGCGCGAGCGCAATATCCGCGCGGTCATTGATAATCAAGCGCACGCCTATTTCCCGCGCCACGCTTAGCGCTCGCTGAGCCTCATCATAAAACTCGCGCGGCGAGAGATGCTTCTCTCGCAGTTGCACGAGCGTTGCGCCGCCCGCGCCCAGGCGCGCTACCTGTTCGGCGTGCGACAGGCCGGAGAGCCTCACGTCTGTAATCGGATAAAGCTTTGGCAGGCTAAACATAAAAGCAGTGATAAGTGACGAATGACTGGCGACGATCATAAAAAAGTTTTAGCTCATCACTCATCGCTCTGCTTATCGCCTGGCACTCGTCCCTGTCTTTAAGTGTTGATCGAAGAAGCGCAGGATGCGCTCGTATTCATCCGTCCAGCTTTCAGCGCGAGTGAAGGCGTGATTCTCCTTCGGGTAGAACATAACGTCGAAATATTCCGTCTTGCCCAGCTCGATCAGTTTCTGAACAAGTTGCACGCTGTCTTGAAAATGCACGTTGTCGTCCACCATGCCGTGCAGGATGAGAAGCGGGCGACGCAACTGGTCTGCATATGTGATCGGCGAGCTGCGGCGATACGCCTCCTTGTTCTTGTCCGGGAATCCGAGGCGCTCAGTGGTGTAGGTCGGCGATGATGCGTAATAATTTTTCCAGTCGGCGACGGGACGAAGCGCCGCCGCGCATGCGATTCGCTCAGGGGCGCGCATCGCAGCCATCTCCGCCATAAAGCCTCCGTAGCTTCCGCCATACATTCCAACGCGCGCCTGATCAACTCCGTAGTTCTTGACGATATGATCTATGCCGTCCAGATGATCTTGAAAGTCCAGGCCGCCCAGGAAATCGTAAACGTCCGTGCGCCAGTCGCGCCCGTATCCGGCAGAGCCCCTGTAATCAATATCGAGCACGACATAGCCGCGCTCCGTCAGGATGTGATTGAACATCTGCTCGCGATAATAGTTGTTCCAGCCGTTGATGACGTTTTGCAGGTAGCCGGCACCGTGAACGAAAAGGACTGCCGGATGCTTCTTCGATTTATCGAATCGCGGCGGCAGGTATATGCGCGCGAAAACCGTTTGGCCGTCCTTGGCTTTATATTCAATAAGCTTCGGGCGCGCCCATGCGATCTGCCTGAAACGCGCCGGAACAGTGTTGGTCAAACGCACCGGCACAGGAATCTTGTCGCACCCGGTGCAAACGCGCAGAGAGTAAAGATCGTTCGGCACGTTCCACTCCGAATGCTCATAAAGGATCGTTTCGGTGTCCTTAGATAGCTGCGGGTCTGTGTTCATGCCGCTATAGGTCGGAAGACGTGTCGCTTTACCGTCGCGCAAGCTGAGCGTGTAGAGATGCCGTTCAGCCGTCGAATCCTCTGTCGAAGAATAGATGATGCGTTCGCCGTCCGCATGCCACTTGGCCCAGCTCACCTCCCACATTCCGCGCGTGAGTTGGCGCACTACGGAAGGTGTTTTGATGTTTGCCGTTGCGTCGCCCGTTTTCGTTTGAGCGCCGCCATCCGGCTTGAGCGGTATTAGATAGAGATGGTTATAGCCGTCACGTTCGGAGGCGAAAAGAAGTTGATCGCCCTTTGGCGAGACCTCGACCATGCGCGAAAGTTGCGCGACCCACTTCGCGTCTGTCTCTTGATCAAGAAGAGTTGACGAGCCGTCGGTCGCGGAAGCAAGAAAGAGTTGACGGCGCTTCGTGTCGCGGTCAATGCGATCCACGACGAGCGAAGTATCATCTGGCGTCCAGTTGATGCTGCGAATGTAAGAGACGCCATCGGGAGAGGGTAATTTAATGACGACCGTGCGCTCCGGCGATCCGCCTGTATCGCTGATCTGGACGCGCTGTTCTGCCCAGCCGCGCCTGACGGTCGGCGCTATGACGAACTCGCCCGTATAATCCGGCACGACCAGAGCGCGCTGCTTTGAAGTATCAGAGACAACGTAAGCCACACGCGAGCCGTCGTTCGACGCTTGCACGCCCGACACCGTTTGCCCGGTTGGGATGGGAGAGCCACCGGAAGTTTGCTGCGCGTTGGTGTTACTACTACTACTACTGCCCTCGCGCGTCACTTGAATGATGGCGGCCTGATCAACGTCTAAGACGAAAAGATTTCCGGACGACTGATAAAGAATGCGCCTGGAATCGGCGAGCCAGCGCGCGCCGCCTTCAATGGCAGCAGTGCTCGTCAGTCGCCTGGGTGGAGATGCGCCATCGCTCGCGACCGTATAGAGGTCGCCGCTTTTCGAGAAGAGCAGTCGGCGTCCATCTGCCGACCACTCGATGCCGCTGACGCTCTGTTCGCGCGCCTGTTGTGCAGTATCACGCTGCATGACGCGCTCCTCGCGGCGCTCGCCCGCACGGGATTCGTCGCGCGTTGCTCCAGACTCAGGCCGCGTCTCCTGCGGCTTGTCCACGGCGCGCACCAGCAGTCGCGGCTCCTCGCCGCCAGCGGTCGAAACCACGTAGAGGTCGCGCGGCTCGCGCCCCGCAACGCTCCACAGGAAGGCCACCGCCCGGCCATCCATCGAAATCTTTTCACCCTCGACGCGCATTCCTGCAATCGAAGGCTCTGCCATAATGTCGCGCACAGTCAGAGTCGCGGGCTTTTGTGCAAACGCACAGACGAATTGACTGGTAAGAAGAACGATCAGTGCAAAGCTCAGGCGTTTACGTGAAAAGTGTTGTCTTAACATAGGCGATATTTAAGCGAACCCGTTCAAGTTATGGAACGAAACTATTACCTTTATAAAATTATTCTCTCAAGGCTCACGCGCAAATCCGGGAATACAGTGATAGTGTGATTGTCGGGCACGTCTATCCAGTCCGACGGATCATCCGTGAGCCGCTCGCTGGCGACGATAACAGCCTGCGCCTGTGTGTCGTCTGTGACCGTGTGCATGTCACAAAGCCCGCTGGGCAGACATTCAAAGCGATGTCCACGCGAATAGTGAAGCGACGCGCCGGCAATATCCTCGCCCGAAGCGTAGCGCGAGACGACAGTTAAATTCCCGTCCGTGACGGCGAAGTTGTAGAATGAGTGTTCCGCGATCCCGGCGGCCCTCGTCCAGTCATTTAAGCGCGCGATAGTCTCCACGAGCGCCCGGCGCATCTCTTCCGCATCAACCTCGCCGAACGGAACGCGCAGGTTATTGAGAAAAAGCGCGAAGGCGTGCTCAGAATCGGTTGTGCCCTGAATCATGTTATAGAATTCATCCTTTAAGCTCGCGCGCAGAGGCCGCCTGATCTGGTGAAAGCCAGCGACCACTCCGTTGTGCATCCACATAAAGCGATCGTATGCGAACGGATGCACGTTGGCCTCCGTGACGGCCATCCCCGGCGAGGCGGCGCGCACATGCGCGAACAAAGAGGTGGCGCGCGTTTTCGCCGCCAGGTTCTGTAAATTATTATTAGACCATGCGGGCGAAACGGAGCGTTGCACGCACGGCGTCGGATCAACGTCGGGCACATACCAGCCGACGCCAAAGCCGTCGCCGTTCAAAGGCTCTGCCCTTTCGCGCGCCCGGTAACTCTGCATGATGAGAGAGTTCGCGGGGCGGTACAAGAGGTCTGTCAGCAAAAGGGGCGCGCCCGTATAAGTCAGGAAACGACACATAGGTTTTTGTGTGGGAGATTAAAATGAGCGAACAGAGTGAT
>JBKKAL010000287.1:0-37681 GCA_046714695.1 Pyrinomonadaceae bacterium | reverse complement strand
CTGCTGATAAACTCGCGTGAGAGCGCGCGCAGCAGCGAAGCGCCCCCGACGGAAATCCTCAGTCCTTCCGTCATGCAGAAGATTGACTCACCAAGAACACCTGTGACCACACAGCAGTCATCCCGCCCGACGGAGATGAGCGCGCAGCAGGATTACGCCGCACCGCAACAGCCGAGGCCAAAGAGCAACGCGCTCGTCATTCCCATCACGATTGGGGCCGCCGTTTTGGTGCTGGCTCTGGGAGGTCTCGGCGCATGGCTGCGGCTCGGCGGTAAACAGAACAATGGGTCGGGCAACGTTCGTGTTGATAGAGATCGAACAACCGGCACGCAGACCTCCAACAGCCCGGCCCCGGCGGCAACACCGACGCCTGTCGCGCAGACCCCGTCGCCTGCTTCCTCGCCCGTTAATATGACGGCGCTCAAAAAAGATGTGACGGGCACTTTGAACGGATGGGCTCAGTCTTCAATGGAGCGCGACATTGACGCCCACATGAGCTATTACGCCGACACGCTCGATATTTATTACACGAAGACAAATGTCAGCGCGAGCGTGGTGCAAGCGGATCGCCAGCGCGCGTACGATACCTATTCCAATCTCCACATCGAGTTGAGCAATATCCTGATAACGCCCGACCCTGCGGGCCAGCTCGCCAACGCGATCCTTGATAAGACCTGGAGCTTCGAGAGCGACGAAAAATCCAACTCCGGCTCGGTGCAACAGGAAATCCGCCTGGCGAAAAAAGATGGCCGCTGGTTGATCATCGGCGAAAAGGATGTGCAGGTTTACTACGTTAATAAGTAAGAGTGGCAGGAGGAGCGGGCTGGCTCGGTCGCGTCCCGGTGCTGGCGCGACCGCTCGCTCGCCGGAAAGATTGTGAGCAAAGAGTGAAACGCTGTCCGACATGCAAGAGTACTTATACGGATGATTCGCTTAGATTCTGTTTGCAGGATGGAGCAACCCTGTTAAGTCTTCGCGATGAGTCCCCGACTTTGAATCTTATGACCGCGCCGGACCGGCGCACGGATTCGCCGACTGAGATTCTCTATTCAGCCGCAGAACCGACTGTTCAATCACCGTCACCGGCTCAGACTGTGGCCGCCAGCGCGCGGCCTACCGTACAGGAGGAGGAGGCTGCTGCTCAGTCTTTAACGCCGCGTAAGACCTCGCGTATTGTCGGACTCACAGTTATCGCATCGCTCATTTTACTCGGCCTGAGCGGCGTCGGCGCATGGGTACTGTTAAAAGAAAGGGGCGTGGGCGCGACTAAAAATACGACATCGAGTAATGAGACGGACGGGAGCGCGAGTGTTGAATCAAGCTCGCCCGTACCTACGCCATCGGAAACTGTTAATAATAATCTGCAAACATCAGAGCCGCCGAAGAAGGCGGCGACCAGGGCGACTCCGGCGGCGACGCCCAAAGCGACACCCAAAGCGACACCGCCGATTGCCAGCACAAGCGGCAAATGGTTTATCATTCTCGGTTCATATCCCAGGGCGGAATCCAACAAGGCGAACCAACGTCTCAACTTTATCCGTGAGCGAGGTTACGACGCGCGCATCGTGAACAGTGATGATTATCCTAATCTGAAGGGCGGGTTGTTGATCGTGGTGATGGGCCCATTTGCCAGAAACGAGGCCGAGGGGATCAAAAATAAGATGCGCTCAGTAGTGCCGGATGCTTACGCCAAGTCCGGTTGGTAAAAGCGGGCGCTTTTCTATAGTTTAGTGCGACTATCGAAGTGGAGAGTTGCAAAAGCAAAGAGTGAAACGCTGTCCAACATGCAATAGCACTTACACGAATGATGCATTGCGCTTCTGTCTTCAAGACGGCGCGACTCTGCTCAGCGTGGATGATGCCACGAATCAATCCGATTCGCATAGGTCTGCGAGCCAGGATACGCTTGCCGTCAGCGGCGCTTCACCGGCCACAGCGATCAATGATCCCCGCGCCGCCCAGACCATCAAAACTCCCGTCGCTCCACCGACCGCTGTCGCCCGGCGCTTTGGTGGTCACTCAACACGCGAAGAGGATGAGACCGGGACGCCACAGAGGTCAACAAGCATCCCGCTCGTCGCAGGCATCACTGCCATTATCGTCTTGCTGCTGATAGGGGTCGGTATCGGCATCGCGCTGTTGCTCCAGCGTGGAACAACAGCGGATGGCAACAGGAATGCTGCGGCGGCGGACGGAAACGCGAAGGATGATCGCCCGACCGGAACTGCCTCGCCAAACCCCAACACGGGCGAGAGATCGCGCAGGCCGGATATGACGGGCGAGTTTTCGCCTGCCGCCGCGCGCGTCGAGACCAAAGTTCTCAACGGCATATCCGTCAGTGCAGGCGATATTGCGGGCTTACCGCGCGCCGAGTTGCGCCGGCTTCGCAACACCGTCTATGCGCGTCACGGCCGCATCTTCGAGAGGATGGAGCTGCAACAGTATTTCGACGGTCGCCCCTGGTATAAAAAACGCGCCGCTTACACCGATGATGATCTGACCCCTGTTGACCGCGACAATATCAATCTCATCAGAGCAGCGGAAGATAAAAGCCAATAGAGTGCCTGGACTTTTACCTCGCAGACAACCAACGACCATCACAGATTTAAAGTGTAATTGGGTGGAGTAAAAAGGCGTGAATGTCGAACGGGACAATTTAACTGTAATGTCCCCGTCGCGGCTTTCGCGCAAGACAAGTTAAAAGACAATCGTTTTACGCCTGACTATCTTTTCCAATCAACCGCAGGCCAAAATCTTCAGTCGAGCAATGCGTTCGACAGGTTCGATTTCACCAACACCAAGCTGAATAACTTGTTCGCGGCAAGTTTTGTCCAAGACGAGAGTAAATACCCAAAGCCGGATTTTTCGGCGATGGAGAAGTGGTTTGAGATTGTCAAATATGAATACGACTTTTTCACGGAGCCGTCGTTGCCGCGCTTATATTTCATAGTCAAACCGAAAGTTGAGAATCCAGCAAGCTATTTCAAGATGGAATTCGCCGACGCGGACGGTGTCGCCCTCACGAATTATCAGGTATTTGGTTTCCGTCGTCCCTTTACAGTAGGTGAACCGCAGCGTTTTTATGGTATGGCACCAAAAGAGAAAGACATGCCAAAGGTAAAGTCTATCGTCGTTTCCAGAATTGTAGAGTAAACGAACATAATCCGGCAACGCGGTTGTTATCAAACGCGGCGACCCATCAACTCATTCGACTTGACCGCTCGATAGCGTGCCTTTCATCGTCCTTACCTTAGGGTGAAGGTTCAATGCTGCTCGCTTGCGGCAGGTCAATTCCAGCGTTAAGCAACAAAATTGAATTAGATGACAGAGTGAAGTCTGTAATTTATAATAACCTCGCAATTCAGAGTTCACGTTGGAAGGATAAGGGGGAATTGAGCAGTGACTAACTGGAAGCGCTTGATGATATCCCTTGTGGTTGCAGTTTTTGTCACCTTGATAGGGGCACTACTTCTACTTTTAGACGCAGGACTTGCTTTTCCCCTTCTTCCGGGATTTTACCTGGCCAGGTCGATTAACAAGAGACTGGAATCCAATATTCCAGTCTCTTTGTTGTTTAATCTTGTATGTTACACCTTTATGATTTTTGGGGTGTGGTGGATGGCGGCAAAAATAAAGCACGGAAATTTCCATGAAGGTTGGAAGCGTTTGATGATATCCATAGTTATTGCAATTCCGGTCACTTTAATAGGCGCACTACTTTATATTCCGTTTCTGCCTGGGGTGATTATGGCCGCCTTTATTAGCAGGGAACTGAGATTTAATATCCCAGCAGTATTGTTGTTTAACCTTATATTTTATAGCTCAATAATTTTTGGTATCTGGTGGGTGTTCGCAAGAATAAGGCGTAGTGATGCTCATCAGTAATCCAGAAACAAATGAGGTTGTTTTCAGCTTGAGACATAATGCTATTCTGACTAATAACCCATTCAGTCAGAGTCTCGCCGGTGGGAGGCTTAATTCCAAAATAAAAGGAGATGCAGATGAAACGTTGTCCCTCGTGCAACCTGACTTTCGCTGACACAGAGACCTATTGCCTTAAAGACGGAGCACCTCTGACGAGCGCCGTTGCTTCTTACGATGCGCAAGCGACGATGATGGCCCCGCCACAGCAGCAGCAGCAACAAGCGTATTATCCCAACCAATCCCCGCAAAGTAACCAAACTCCTCCGCAACAATGGCCGCAGCAGCAACCTTCACCTGGCTGGCAGTACAACCAGCCCAGCGGGCAAAACGTTCCTTACGTCATTCCACAAACACAGCGAACGGGTACGCATAAAGGTTTCGCAATCACCTCAATGATTCTCGGCCTCATCGGTCTTGTAGGTTCGATGTTCTGGTTAGGTGGAATTATCTTTTTAATCTTCGCACTGACTCGACTTCTTAGCATAATCTTTGGAATAATTGCGCTTCTTAAGGCGGTGAAGAATCCGGCACATAATGGAGGAAAGGGCTTTGCTATTGCTGGAATAGTCTTCAGCCTTCTAGGTGAATTCGTCTTTGTTGTAATACAGTTTTTTCTCTACCGATATTAACGTCGCAACTCCTACGCGCAGTAATAGTGAGAGCAGCCCATCCTCCGGCAGCAGTAGCAGTGCCGCCAGTAATGCGACTCGGATTACTACAGAGATCAACCAGAAACTCTCTTTGTTTCTAGGTTCACAAGACGATTGGTAACATTTGCCAGAAATCCATGTGCCTCGTACAGAAGCTTTGGTTGATGACATTATCTCCAAGCTTGAGCATATAGATGTGTATATGCTTGGACTCAAAGCTATCGAAGGCGATCAGTATAATATCTCGTAGGCTGCTTCTGATAGATTGGCTGAACTTGAGCTATTGATTCTGATTTGGAGAAATGCCCTGCGGCAGAGAATGTGAAGGTAGAGATTAGGAGATTTATTGTGCCTACACGCAGATTACTGGAGGAAATGAAAGGACTCCCTTCGGTTGCGGGCGCAGGCTAACAACTTATTCAACGCGAGCGGAATCAGCTTGTCTCGCATCCTTGTTGTATGATTTCTTCGATGTTGTCTTTTGCGTGGCGTGGGCGGGTGAATTCCGGTGTTGGGCGGCTTTCACATTAGTGTGCTGGATAAGGAGTAACGAATGAGTGATGGACGTTCCTATGATGCGTTAGTCATAGGATCGGGGCCGAATGGCCTGGCCGCCGCTATTACTTTGGCGCAAGCTGGACGCTCTGTACTTGTGCGCGAGGCCGCAAGCACTATTGGCGGCTCCACGCGCTCGGCTGAGCTGACGCTGCCCGGCTTCATTCATGATGTTTGCTCGGCAGTGCACGCGCTGGCGCTCGCCTCGCCATTCTTGCGCACCTTGCCTCTTAAAGAGCACGGCCTAGAGTTGGTTCAACCGTCAGCCGCATTCGCACACCCTTTAGACGATGGCACAGCCATTGTGCTCGAACGTTCCGTTGAAGCTACTAGCGAAAGGCTAGGGCGCGATGGCGCTGCGTATCGTAAACTGATGGAGCCGCTCGTTGACAATGCGGATGAGCTTATGTCTGAGTTGCTTGGCCCGTTGCGCTTGCCGCGTCATCCGTTCACAATGGCTCGATTCGGTTTGCGTGCGTTCCGCTCTGCGCGCGGTCTTGCGAGACATTGGTTTGATGAGGAACCTACCCGTGCCTTTTTCGCAGGAGTGTCAGCACATGCGATGTTGCCACTCGAAAACCTTTCGACTGCGGCTTTCGGGCTTGTGCTGACGGTTGCGGCGCACGCCGTCGGCTGGCCCGTAGCGCGCGGTGGATCACAAATGGTAGCCGACGCGCTAGCCTCTTATTTACGCTCGCTCGGCGGCAAGATTGTGACAGATGCGCGTGTTGATTCGTTAGATGAACTACCGCCGGCACGCGCCATTCTCTGTGATGTCACACCTCGGCAGTTGCTGCGCATGGCTGGCGAGCGGCTGCCGTCCGGTTATCGGCGTAAGCTGGAACGTTACCGCTATGGCCCTGGCGTCTATAAAGTTGACTGGGCGCTTGATGGGCCTGTGCCCTGGAAGGCCGCAGAGTGCGCGCGCGCCGGTACTCTGCATTTAGGCGGAACTTTAGATGAGATAGCCGCTTCAGAGAGCGCCGCTTGGCGAGGTGAACATACGGAGAAACCTTATGTCTTGCTCGTGCAGCAAAGCCTGTTCGATGCAACGCGCGCACCCGAAGGCAAGCACACCGTCTGGGCCTACTGTCATGTTCCCAATGGATCACAGGTCGATATGACGGGGCGTATAGAGGCGCAGATTGAAAGGTTCGCGCCCGGATTCAAGGATCGCATCATAGCGCGCAGTTGCATGGGGCCTGCGGAGATGGAGCGACACAATGCCAATCTCGTCGGCGGCGACATCAACGGCGGAGCGCAGGACATTCGGCAACTATTCACGCGCCCAACGCTACGGCTCAATCCCTACTCGACTCCTGTTAGAGGACTCTATATCTGCTCATCCTCGACGCCGCCCGGTGGAGGCGTTCATGGAATGTGCGGCCACTTCGCCGCTCTCTCGGCCTTAAAAGACGTGTTGTAGAATGTATCCCCATTTATGCGCCGGTGCCTAATGGAATATGGACAAAATCTAGAACATAAGAAAGATTATCAGCCACTGACATTGGCCCCCCTAAGTAAAAACCCTCAAATCAGCCAACAAAATCTCGTTTATTTGCAGGCGGCCAGATGCCCTATTGTCCTGACATTGTGTCTCCTGGTGGGGTCGCCCTCTCTGTGGTCTCCGGCCCGGCTAATGAGCGGAAAACATTTGCTTGATTGCGTAAAGGTGATAGACTACGCGGCAGTCCGGCCCCATTATCTGGCCGGACGTACCTTTCCCCGAAACTAAGTCAGACAAACGAATACCAAAAGTGACGCACCGCCGGCATCAAGCGCGCCTTTTCTTGCAGAGAGGACGCGCCGGGAGTGAGCCGGGCGACCCTTTTGTCCCGGAGAGTCAGAAATGGATGTCCCCCACATCATCGCCGGTCGCTTCCGCATCGAGTGTGAAATCGGTAGAGGCGGCATGGGCACCGTCTATCGCGCCACACATTTGGGATTAGAGCGACCCGTCGCCGTCAAGATTATCAAGACCGAGTTCGCTTCCGATCCGCATGTCACGGATCGCTTTCTGCGCGAAGCCAGAACGATGGCGCGCCTTCGTCACCCGCACGCCGCGATGATCTTCGACGCGGGTAATCTGCCGGACGGTCGCCATTTTATCGTCATGGAGTTCGTCGAAGGCGCGACGCTTTCCGATACCCTGGTGCTTGAAGGACGCTTTTCGCCCGAACGCGCTGTTCGCATCGCATCAGACATCTGCGACGTACTCGCCGAAGCACACCGCTTAGGGATTATTCATCGCGACCTCAAGCCCTCGAACATCATCCTTAACGAGCGGGGCGTGTGCGTGCTTGATTTCGGCATCGCGAAGGTACTCGCCACTTCGACTTCCGATACGTCCGACAAAAGCTCAACGTTTGTGACGACCGGCTCAGGGGCAATCGTCGGCACGCCGCGCTACATGTCGCCGGAACAGTGCATGGGCCAAAGGGTCGAAGCGCGTAGCGATCTCTACAGCCTCGGCATACTCCTTTACGAGATGCTCGCCGGGCGACCGCCCTTCGTTGACCCTCTGGCTTCGGCGGTGCTCGTCAAGCAGGCGACCTCGCAGCCTCAACCATTAATGTCGCTACGCCAGGACGTGCCGCGCCCGCTCGCGCTGGCCGTTCACACGCTGCTTGCCAAACAACCTGAGAATCGCCCGCGAAGCGCCACGGCGGCGCGCGCTCTGCTGGAAAAAAGCATCGCCCGACCGGAGCGCGTGATGCCGGAAATATCACCCATGGCGACGACCGTTTCGACCGCTGGAGCCGGACTGGGAACAGCGCGTTGCGTTATCTTTCGCGCGCTCACACCCGTAATGATGATCATCGTGCTCGGCGTGCTGCTCTTCGTCTGGGGGAGCAGCGGCCAGAGCATGCTGCTCCCGACCGCCTCGCTTGAAAACAACGCGGCAACAGGCGCGCGCGATTCGCTCTCGACGGGCGCGGGCGCTCCCGCCAAAATTCCGCAAACGCTCTCGCTCGATCAAGCGCGCCGCGTCGTTGGGAATCTGGCGCACGGCCCGACCAGCGATGTGCGCGTCGTGCGCAAGGGCCGCGACGATGCGATTATCTCGATTCACGACGAGCATCGCGCGGGCACGACTCATCTCTTTATGGTTGAGCGTGCGGGCGCTCGCTTCCGTATTACGGGACGCGCTCCGCTTGACGTTGAGGGTTTTCGCGGCGCGAGTTGGAAGGCGGAGATTATGGACGCGGACGGCGACCGCTCTGATGAAGTGCTCTATACGGGCACGGGCGCGAAGGGGCGCGCGGCCGGCTATCGCCTCGTGCTCTACGTTCCACGCGCCCGCGCCGCTTACTGGCTGCGCATCGAGAATGGCCCGCCGGGCGGAAAGACTTTGCGAGCCAGGTGGTCGCCAAACGCGCTGAAGCGCGCCGCCGCGCCCTATCGCTCAGTCCTGCAACAGCACGCGCGCATGATCGCCGACGCGCGCTGAAGTCTCCAGAGATTATCAGGATGGAAAAAGAGACGGTCGCATCCTTTCTGGATTATTTCGAGAAAATCCGGGAGCGAACCCTGCGCGTAATTCAGTGTATCCCGCCGGAAAAGATTGATTGGACATACGGGGAAGGCCGTTTCACCTTCGCCGATTTGATCCGCCACCTCGCAACAATAGAGCGCTACATGTATGCGGAGAATGTTCAACTGAAACCGAGCCTTTATCCCGGTCACGGTAAAGAGCTGGCCGATGGATACGACGCCGTGCTTGAATATCTGAGCCGAATGCATGCCGAGTCAATGAAGATATTCGGCGCTCTCAGTGATGAAGATTTGCAGCGAAGATGCGTGACGCCGGGCGGCGCTTCGATTGCCGTCTGGAAATGGTTGCGCGCGATGATCGAGCATGAAGTTCATCATCGCGCACAAATCTATCTCTATCTGAACATGCTCGACATCCGGACGCCTCCGCTTTATGGTCTCACTTCAGAAGAGGTGTTGGAGAGAAGCCGCCCGACAGATGAGAGCAACGCCTGACGGCGCAAGCCAGTACAGTTGCTGTTGTCCTGTCATCCGATTCCGCGACCAATCTAACCTATGGAGATCAAACCTGTACTGACAGCGAACGCGCCCGCGCCCGCAGGACATTACTCGCAGGCCGTCGTTCATAATGGCCTCATCTATATCTCCGGCCAGCTTGCGATCAACCCGCAGACCGGAGAAAAGATACTTGGCCCAATCGAAGAACAGACAGAGCAGGTGCTTGTAAATATCGCCGCGATTCTTAGGGCGGCTGGCAGCGACCTGAGCCGTGTCCTGAAGATGACCATCTACATCTCGGACATGAGCTTGTGGGGGCGAGTCAATGAGGTCTATGCGCGAGTGATGGGCGAGGCAAGGCCCGCGCGCGCCATCGTTCCCGTTAAAGAATTGCACTACGGATTCCTGATCGAGATCGAGGCCATCGCTGCCGCCGAGGTGTCAGACTAAAATCCACAGTGGCGATGAGCGAAGCATTCAATCTCATCTTTGAAGAGAGTGATGAAAGCGTAAGGGTAGAGGCCGTCGGCTCTGGAGATTTGATAGATGCGGTGTGTGTTCAGGTGCTGATCATCCGGGTTCGTCATCCTTCATTGCCGATTCTTCAACGCGAAGACCACCCTCAGGCCGGTCGGCATCGTAGGTGAGCTTGTATTCCTTCTTCTCGCGAAAATCGCTGTACTCCATCTGCAAAGTATTTCCTGTGATCTTATAACCTTCATTGGAAGTAACGGATGCCCAGCACGACTCGTAACGCACGGATTTGATGTCATTGATCTGCCACGTACCGTTGAGCTTAATCCACAGCAGATTACATTCCTGCCCGGCACCGCATTGCCTGTCATCCTGCTTTAGTTTTGACCAGCCGCAGGCGGCGACGAGCAAGTAGAGAGAATCCTGCCTGCGCGTAGCAAACAGAACGCTGGCGTCCGCAAGCTTGGCCGCATCAATGCTCCGGCTGACATCGAGCGTATGTTTTTTACCCTGGCTGGTGAGAATCACTTTGGTTCCGCGTCCGCGTGCTTTAATGCCGGATTGAGCGGAACTGTTTTGAGCTTGAGCACCGCTTTGAAGCAGTAACGTAAGGGCGAGAATAAGAAGCGATATGTTTCTATGCATCTTCATCATCCAACCGGGGTTTAAGGCAATTTCACTTCTGAACAAAACCGACCGATCCCGGATCATACGCTCTATCGCCATACTATTAACACTTAAATCTTTTCGTTGCGCTCATTCGTTTGATCGAACGGAATGTGCGACGCATAGACACGGACGGAGCCCTGAACGGACTTGTCGTGCGAGTGCCGGTCATGTCAAGATAGCTCTGTTCTGAGCATCTTTCTAGTTTTTAGTCCAGCGCCGCTCCCTTTATGAGCAGTAGTTCCCGGTTTGATCAATCCGCGTGCGATCAACTTGACGAGTGCGTCCGTGAAATCGAGCGCGAGACGGATGCCGAACTGGTCATCGTCGTGCGCTCTCTCTCAGGCTCCTACCGCCACGTAGATTTTTTGTGCGGCGCAATTCTGGCTTACGCGGGGCTGCTCTTCCTGCTCTTCTCGCCGTGGATGTTCGATCATTACTGGGTCGCAATAGATGTCGCGCTGCTGTTCGCGCTTGGCTACTACATCTCTTCGCGAAGTCCGGCGGTCAGGCGTCTCCTGACGACCAAGAAAGAGCGAGCCGATGCCGTGCGCCTCGGCGCGGCGGCGATGTTTTATGAAGCGGGTATCGCCAACACGGCGAGCGAGATGGGCGTCCTCATCTACTTGTCCCTGCTTGAGCGACGGCTGGAACTGATCGCTGATCGCGGTGTGCTGAAGGCCGCGCCGCCTCTGGAATGGAACGAACGCCTCTTTGAGTTGCACAAGGCCGGTCACAGACCGCACTTGCCGGATATGCTTGAGGCTCTGCGCGAGCTTGGCGCGCTGCTCCACAGATGTCTTCCGCCGACCGGCGAGAATCCCAACGAGCTATCCGACATGCCGCGCTTCGATCTCCAATGAACCGCACTCTTCGCACACACCCGCGCTCACTTATCTTCGCTCTCTTCATCGCTTGCCTGATGTTGATGGCGCTCGCTGAGTTTGCGCCCGCGCTGGCGCGCGTCGGCGGCGGGGAGGGATACGGTGGAGGCGGAGGCGGAGGTGATGACGATGGCGCAATCATCTACCTTCTATTTCAGATAGTACGCCTTCTGATCTACCTCACGATAGAATATCCGGCCATCGGCATCCCGCTGGATATTATCTTCATCGCCGGCGTGATCTTCTACTTTTTCAGGCGCGGCAAGAGAGGCAAGGCTACCAATTGGAGTTCTTCAACCTGCGCGGATACGTCTGCGCCCATCAGTCTCGGACTCACGCCGGGCCAGAGTGGGCAGAATGTCAATCGCGAGTTGATTCACCTGCGCCGGTTCGATCCGAATTTCTCGGAGATCATCTTCACGGATTTTTGCTACGCGCTTTACGGCAGGGCACAGCACGCGCGCTCTACGGGCAAGCTCGACGAGTTGTCGCCGTACCTGAGCGCAGAGGCGCGTGCGCACCTTCTGGCGCGCAACCCGCAGAACTTGCGTGAAGTCGCAGGCATTATCGTCGGCGCGATGCGCGTCGCGAATGTCGGCGGGCTGGCCTCGCAGATGGTACAGATCAGCGTCGAGTTTGAGACCAACTATACGGAGATCGTGAGCGCAGGGGGCGGCGCGAGCCCCGGCCAGCAGATGACCTTTTATGTGCGTGAGCTATGGCAGCTTGAGCGTAAGCGCGACGTGCTTTCGCCGCCCCCCGCGCAGGCTATCGCGCTTCATTGCCCGCGTTGCGGCGCGGCCTTACAGAAAGATACTGCGGGTGCTTGCGCTTTCTGCGGCGCGCGAATCGAGAGCGGCGAGTTTCAGTGGTTTGTACGCTCGGTCAATCTCTTGAGCCGTGAGGCGCGAGGGCCGCTCCTGACCTCAAACGTTCCCGAAGTCGGAACGGATAATCCTTCCGTCGTCCAACCCGGCTTTGCTAATATCCGCGCCTATTTTGAGAAGAGCCATCCGGAATTTAACTGGGGCGAATTTCAGACGCGCGCCCGCTTGATCTTTGACGAGCTACAGGCCGCGTGGTCAACGCTTGATTGGGAGCGCGCCCGCCCGCACGAGACGGATAATATTTTCCAGATGCACCGCTACTGGATAGAGGCTTACAGGCGACAGAATTTACGCAACATGCTAGACCAGTGCCGGATCATCTCTATGCAGCCCGTCAAGATCATGGAGGATGCCTTTTACAATGCGATCACGCTGCGCATCGCGGCCGAAGGCTATGACTATACGATTGACAGTCAAGGGCGCATCGTCGCCGGGTCGAAGAGCAACCTGCGGCGTTGGAGCGAATACTGGACATTTATCCGTAATCGGAATGCCAAACCGCAGAGGGCGCGCACAGACCTGTCTTGCCCCAACTGCGGCGCGGGGCTTAAGGTAAATGCGACGGGCATCTGCGAATTTTGTGGAGGCAAGATCACCTCCGGCGAGTTTGACTGGGTGCTCTCGAAGATCGAACAGGATGAATCTTACGCGGGCTGACATCTCAGCGGGCTTTTGAGACATCGAACTTCGGCAGCATTTTTCGAGGAAATGGCCCGCAAGAGAAACTAAAAGCGGGCCAAATACGTAAATAGATCAATTGAGACCCGCAGAGAAATTTTACAAAAGGAAGATCACTAAACTCTTTCTCTCTCTGCGCTTCTGTCTCTCTTGAGAGACGAGAATCGTCGGTTAATCTCTTTTCACGAATGGAGCTTTTTGTGAGACGCACCCTTTACAGCTTCGCGCTCATCCTTTCTCTCTTCGCGCCGCAGCTTGCGCCCACCACCATACGGGCCGCCGCGCCGCAATCGCCTCAACAGTTATTACGACGCGCAGGAAACGCCTCTCAGGCCGCGACCGCAGGGCTTCCGCAGTCCCAGCTCGTCAGCCGCGTACTCGCCAACGGCTTGGAGGTGATCGTCCTCGAAGACCATTCCGTGCCGCTCGTGACTATCGAGCTGGCCGTCAAGAACGGCTCATACACGGAGCCGCCCGAGCTGAACGGCCTTTCGCACCTTTACGAGCACATGTTCTTCAAGGCCAACCGCGCCGTCGCCACCGGCGAAGAGTACCTGCGCCAGATAGGGCAGATGGGCATCGCCTACAACGGCCAGACGCAGACGGAGCTGGTCAATTACTACTACACGACGACGAGTCCGAACATGAGAGTCGCGATGCAGTTTATGCGCGACTCTACGCTCTACCCGCTCTTTGACAAGAATGAGTTTGAGCGCGAGCGCGAAGTGGTCATCGGCGAAATTGATCGCAACGAGTCGAACCCCTACTACTATTTGAACCGCGAGATCAACGACCGCCTCTTCTTCAAATACCAGAGCCGCAAAAATCCGCTCGGCAGCCGCCAGACGGTCTCGGCAGCCACGACCGACATGATGCGACTGATTCAGGGTCGCTATTACGTGCCGAACAACTCGGCGCTCGTCGTCACAGGTGACGTTAAGGCCGAAGAGGTCTTCAAGATGGCCCAGGATTTATATAGCTCCTGGCAGCGCACCGAAGATCCTTTCGTCAAGTATCCGGCGGTCGAGCATCCGGCGCTGCCCAAAAGCGAAGGCGTGATTATCAAGCAGCCCATTCAGAACGTCGTCATTGAGATCGGCTGGCACGGGCCGTCCATCGGCAAGGACAATCCGGCCACCTACGCGGCGGATGTCTTCTCTTTTATCCTGACGCAGCCCAACTCGCGCTTCCAGCGCGCGCTCGTGGACACAGGATTGGTCAACGGCGTCGGCATAGGCTACCTGACGCAGCGTAATGTCGGCCCTATCTCGATCATCGCGCAGACTTCGCCTGAGAAGGCTCGCGCCGCCACGCGTGCCATCTACGAAGAGATCGCGCATTTTAACGACAAAGACTATTTCACGGACGAGCAGCTTGAGAGCGCCAAGGCCCTCCTTGCAGCCGACGACCTTTATTCGCGCGAGAAATTGAGCGACTACGCGCATACCTTGAGCTTCTGGTGGGCCTCGACCGGTCTGGATTATTTCCGTGGATACCAGGGAAATCTTCAACGCACGACGCGAGCCGACATCAGTCGCTATGTGACAAACTATATTCAGGGCAAGCCGCACATCGGCGTCGCGCTCATCTCCGAAGAGGCCCAACAAAAGGCCCAACTGAAACCTGAAGATTTGATCGGTCAATGAGAAACGTTATGAAAAATTATTCCATCACGCTTTCCGCACGCAGCCTTCTGCATGCTCGTTTAAGCCTGATCATCTCGATCATGTTGGTCGCGCTGTTTACGACGCAAACGACGGCGCAAACCTTGCCGGTGCAATCCGGCTCAGAGCAGGCGAAGCCAGCAGCGAGCGCCCCGGAGAAGACCGGGCCGGATCGAGCCTCTATCCAGAATGTCGAGGCGACACAGGCGGCGCTCGTCACGGAGTTTGATGTCAACGGTCTGAAGGTGATCGTCAAGCGGCGTCCGGGCAGTTTGACTGTGGCGGCAGGACTTTTCATGCGCGGCGGCGCGCGCAATATCACAGCGGAGAACGCGGGCATCGAAGCTTTAATGCTCGATGTGGCAACCGAAGCGAGCACGGGCTTTCCGCGTGAGCGCCTGCGCTCGGAACTCGCACGCATGGGCAGTGTGGTCGGCTCCGGCGTCAACTATGATTATTCCGCGCTGACGCTGGCCTCGACCAGGCCCAACTTCGACCGCTCCTGGGAAATCTTCACGGATGTCGCGCTCCGGCCCTCCTTCACGCGCCAGGATGTCGAGCTTGTGCAAAGCCGTCTGGTCGCCTCCCTGCGCGACGATGTGGACGACCCGGACGATTACCTGCAACGCCTGCAGGAGAAAGTCGCCTACGCCGGTCATCCATATTTCAATCGCCCGCGCGGGACGGCTGAGACGGTTGGCCGTTTGACGGCTGAAGACCTGCGCCGCTATCACCAGCAGATGATGCAGTCCTCGCGGTTGCTCTTAGTCGTCGTCGGCGACCTGGACGCAGCGCAACTGCGCGCCAAGATTACGCAGACCTTCGGACGGCTTCCGCGCGGCGATTATAAGCCGTCGCCGCTGCCGCAATTGACCTTCGCCACCCCATCTGTGGAAGTGACCAAGCGAGGCTTGCCGACCAACTATATTCAAGGTCTGTTTGCCGCGCCCGCGCTGACGGCCTCGGACATCTACCCGATGCGGATCGCATCGAGCGTCCTGCGCGACCGCGTCTTTGAGGAGGTGCGCGTCAAACGCAATCTCTCTTACGCGCCGAGCGCGTTTCTTAACAGCCAGGGCGCAAACGTCGGCGGCATCTACGTCACAGCCGTGGACGCGAACAAGGCTATCGGCGTAATGCTCGGCGAGATAACGCGGCTTCAGCAGGAGCAGATCTCGCCGGAAGACATTACGGGCGTCGTCTCGCAGTATCTGACCAGCTATTACATGGGACAGGAGACCAACGCGGCGCAGGCAGGCGAGCTTGCTCAGTATGAACTGATCGGGGGCGGCTGGCGAAATTCGCTCGTCACCCTCGAACGCCTGCGCGCCGTCTCGCCCGCCGATGTGCAGCGCGCCGCGCGCGTTTACATGCGCAACATACGCTTCGTCGTCATCGGCAATCCGGACCAGATAGACAGAAACGTTTTCACAAGCCTGACCGGCACAGAATAAAAAGCCGCTCCCGTCATGTGAAAGACAAATTGAAAAAGGGTGAAGCCGGAATGAGGCTTCACCCTTTTTTATTTTCCTGGTCGCTCTTTTATCTGCGGATTTCACTTAGCAGCTTGTCATAGAGCTTGGCGTCGAGTGGCTCCAACAGGCGGCTCTGAGCGATGGCCGAGGCGCGGTCGCCGATCTCAAGGTAGGTCATACCGAGGTTGTAAAAAGCTTCGGCGTGGCGCGGATTAATACGCGCGGCCTGCTTGTAGGCTTCGATGGCTTCGTTAAAGCTTCCCGAATAGAAGTAAGCATCGCCCAGGCGGTTGTATGCCTCGTTGGAGTTGGGGCGCAGGCGTATGGCTTGCTGCAAGGCGCGAATGGCGTCGCGGCTTTTGCCCTGTTTGACTTTACAGTAACCGACCTGAATCCAGGCTTCGGCACGCTCCGGGTTTTTATTAACCGCGATCTCAAAGTAGCCGAGCGCGCTCTCATAGTTGCCGAGCCAGAGGGAGTTGAGCCCGTTCAAATACCATCGTTCGGAAACGGCATCGGCCTGTGAACTGCCGCGAAGCCTGGCCGCCAGCTCTTCAAAGCTCAACAGCTTTTTCGGCTCAAGCGTCCTTATGCGCGATGAGGCGAGCGCCAGGTTGATGTTCTGACCGTTGGTCACAACCATCGTCACTATGCCTATCACCTCGCCCTGCATATTGAAAAGCGGACTGCCGGAATTGCCGTGCGAGATCGGGGCAGTGATCTGAATGATGTTGGCGAGATTGGGAACTTCGCGCACGGCTGAGACAATACCGTCGGCGATGGAGCCCTCCATCCGCAAAGGATTGCCGATGACGAAAATCTTCTCGCCCTCTTCCGGCACGACGCTGGAGAGAGAGGTGTAGCGCGCGGTCCGCTCCGTCGGCATCGCGATCCCCATCAGGGCAAGATCACCTTCGAGGTCAACGTCCAGAATGCCCTCGACCGGAAAGGTCTTTCCCTTACCGTCGAAGGTTCTGATCTCGACGTGGTGCGCGCCCTCTATTACATGAAGGTTGGTGACGACCTGTCCCGGTCGGATGAAGAAACCGCTGCCGGTCGTCGTGGTCTTGCCCCTGGCATCATAAGAGATGACGGAAACGACAGACGGTTTGACGCGCCGGATCAACTCAGGAAGCGTCTCCTCGGCAGCTACACTTCGACTGAAAAGAATAAGCGAGGCGATGACGAGCAACAGGGGGAAGTTGCGTCTCATAGCTGAAGTCCATTTTCTATAGCGGGCACGGATGACAGGTGTACCCGGCAAAGAGGAGATTAGCGGAAGTCCTTGGGAATTTCCGGGATTCCGGCGCGATGTGCGCCGAAGCGATCTGCGGGCTCAAAGAAACCCTTACAATACATTGTCTGATGTGCCGGGTCTTCGTCGGGGCGTAGCGACCGGAAGTTCCTGGCCGCCGAATCACCGGCTGTCCTTGAATATACCACACGGGCGAGCGGCGGAAGCAACACTATTTCGGTAGATGACGCGCTCCGAATGTAAAAAGAGTTACCCGGAGCCGTAAGGGACGACGCACAAAAGAGGCTGCCTCTCAATCGAAGGGCAGCCTCTTTTATTTTTTCGACGCCTCGCTCTAAGAACGTGGCGAGCGCCGGTGCATTTCTCTACGCCGCGTTATTTGATGATCGTTCCGACAATGGTACCGGTCGGCGTCGAGAATTCATCCTCCATCGTAATCAGAAGTCCGAAGTCCGGCAAAGCGGTCTCCGTCTGAATCTGCGCCTCGTTGCGCCCGCCCGTGTTGACTATCTGGCCGAGGCGAACGTACTTGTTATCGGGCGAGACGGCCCACACGGAATAGGTCTTTCCGCCGGGTGCCTCCTTCAACTCGTGGAAGCGCATCTTGATCGTCGTCGCGCCATCCTTGCGCGGCTCGATATAGACGTTGGCGCGCGCGCCTGTCATCTCTCCCGTCAGTTTGATCTTCATCTCCGTGTCGGTTCCACGACGGAAGCCAGGAATGCCGAGCATCGGCGCGCTGTAAGCGGGCGCTGCGTTGGCCGTGGTCGTTGCGGAGACGCGTTCGCCGACCGCTGCGCCGTCTCTCTCTCCGCGACTGGCGAGCGGCACGACCGCGAAGCCCTGCGGTACGGAGCTACGCAAAAATACATTCGTCGTCGGCGCGTAAGTCGTGAGATTCGAGTCGGGCGAGAGCACGAGCATAAATCTGTCGAGCGGCGCTGTCGTTGTCCCGCTGAATGTGCCGACACCATTATTGACCGTCACCGGCCCGATCAAGGTGAGCCGCCCGTTGGGATCAACCGCGTAGAGATTAAGATTATTCACGTCACCCGTGACCCCCGCCAAGTCCATGCTGATCGTCGTGCCGTTTGCCATGCGCATGATTTTGGCCGTGCCCTTAGCTCCGGGAAGCGTCGTGCCCGGCGTTAAGTTGACGATCACTTCTTTGCCCACCGGGTACTCGACCACAGTCCATGATCCGTCAGCATTCTGTGTGGTTTGAGTTACAGTAGTTGGCGTGGTGGTTGTCGTCGTGACAGTCGTCGTGTCTTGCGCGAGAGCCACCCCTGCGGTTGCCAGCGAGAGCGCAAGTGCTCCTGCAATACTCAGAAAACGTTTGCTCATCAGTATCTCCTCCTAATTTAATTCAGGGATTTTGTCCAAGTTGAGGGGAGAGTTACATTATTAACCGTAAGCTACTATGAGCAATGATCATGCCACTCGTATGCTAAACATAAGTCTAGTGATAACGAAGTTTAAGGGCTCAGGAGAGGCAGGTGAGGAAGCGCGCTGCGAAGCGTTACAATACACGCGCGTGTATCGCATGTGACCGTCTGTGAGACAAAAAAAGGCGGCCGTTTTATTGACCGCCTTCTTCGGCAAGTTAATCGCGAGACTTCGGGGCGCGCTCTAATATCCGTTGAGTTCTGTAATCGCCTTTAAGACATCGTCCGCCTGCGGCAGGATCGCATCCTCTAACTGCGGGGCGTAAGCCACGAAAGTATCGAGCGCGGCGACGCGACGCACGGGCGCGTCCAGATATTCAAACAGCTCGTCGCCGATGCGCGCCGCGATCTCCGCGCCGTATCCGAACGAGAGCGAATCCTCGTGCGCGACGATGACCTTGCTGGTCTTCTTTACGGTTGCGGCGATCATCTCCCAATCATAAGGAGCGAGCGTGCGCAGATCTATGATTTCAACGCTGATGCCCGCAGCTTCGGCCTGCTTGGCAGCGACCAGCGAGCGCTGCACCAGCGCGCCGTAGGTGATGATGGAGATGTCTGTGCCCTCGCGCACGCGCCTTGCTTTGCCGAAGGGGATCAGAAATCCGTCGGGCGGATACTGCGATTTGTTGTATGCCTGGCGATAGAGATGCTTGTGCTCAAGGAAAAGCACTGGATCGTCCGAGCGAATCGCCGTGCGCAGCAGTCCGTTGGCGTCGAGCGCGTTCGAGGGATAGACGACCCGCAGACCCGGAGTGTGCGTGAAGATCGTGACGCCCGATTGCGAGTGATAGACCGCGCCGCCCTTCAGATAGCCTCCGACGGGCACGCGCATTACGACCGGCGCTTTAAAGTCGTTGCCGGAACGCCACCGCATCAACGCCAGCTCGTTCCTGATCTGGTGAAAGGCGGGCCAGATGTAATCGAAGAATTGAATCTCGACGACGGGCTTGAGGCCGCGCGTCGCCATGCCGATGGCGCGACCCACGATGTTGGCCTCTGCGAGCGGCGAATTGAAGACGCGCGCCCCGCCGAATTTTCGCTGCAAGTTGGCCGTCACTTTGAAGACGCCGCCCTTACCCTTCACCTTGTCAAGGTTCTCTTCGCGCGACACGTCGGCGACATCTTCGCCGAAGACGATGATTGAAGGGTTGCGCGCCATCTCTTCATGCAGACAACGATTGATAAGATCAACCATCGTGCCCGCGTTGCCGGAAAGCTCTGCGCCCTCTTCCGTATCGAACTCTTTCGAGGTGGGATCAATCTCCGTTGAATAGACGAACTGTTTGGCGGTAGAGGGTGCTGGCTGCGGGCTCGCGAGCGCCTGGTCAGCCGCCTCGTTCACTTCCGCGTCAATTTTGTCCTTGAGCGTCTGCAACTCTTCCTGCGTGACGATCTGCTCTTCGACGAGGAGCGCGCCGAAGCGTTTGATCGGATCACGCTCGGCGTCTGTGGTTCGCTCTTCGTCGGGACGGTAGAGCTTTTCATCGTCAGAGAGCGAGTGCGAGTAGGGGCGTATCACCTTGGCGTGAACGAAGGACGGCCCACGACCGGCGCGGCAATTCTCGACCGCGCGCTGCATGGCTTCAAGAGATTCGAGCGGGTCTGTGCCGTCGCATTTTTGAATATAGAGGTTGGGGAAACCTTCGACGAGCTTTGAGATGTCGCCGCCTGCGGTCTGCACCTCGACGGGCACGCTAATCGCATAGCCGTTGTCTTCGATCAGGAACAGCACGGGCAACTTGAGATTGCAGGCCGTGTTGAGCGCCTCCCAGAACTCGCCCTCGCTCGTCGTCCCATCGCCCGCCGAGACATAAGCGACCTCATCGCCTTTGAACCCGATGACCTTGTCTCGAATCTCATCAATGAGCGATGCGCGATATGTCGCTTCTGCGCAGCCCACAGCCTGTAGGAACTGTGTGCCGGTGGGCGAAGACTGCGACACGATATTTAACTTTTTGTGTCCCCAGTGCGAAGGCATCTGGCGACCATGCGAGTTCGGATCGGCTTCGGCTCCCACCGCCGAAAGAAGTTGTTCGAGCGGCGTCATGCCGAGTTGCAAGCACAGAGCGCGGTCGCGATAGTAGGGATAGAACCAATCGTAAGCGGGCCGAAGGGCCATCCCGGCGGCGACAAGGACGGCCTCGTGGCCCGCGCCGCTGATCTGAAAGAAAATCTTGTTTTGTCCCTTGAGCTGAATCTCTTTGTCATCGAGCCGCCGCGACAAATACATCGTGCGATAAATACTGACCATCTGTTCGCGATCGAGCCCTCTGTGCTCGCGCGTTTGAAGGCTTGCGCTACTACTGCTCATCTCGTCTGTTCTCCTGACAAGTTTTAATACTTTGGTATCAGTCGTCATAATCGTCCGCCAGCGTCATGCGATAATCTTCCGCCATCGAAGGATGGCTGTGCTTTTGCGCCGCCTCGATGCCGCGCTCGTAGGCGCGTCGCGCATCATCGCGTCGTCCGACCTTCTCCAGCGCACGGGCCAGCATGCCGTAGGCCGCTCCCTCGTCATCCGTGCGCTGTAGGTAATCGCCCAGCGCCGCGATGGCCTCTTCGTACTGCTCCGATTTCAAATACTCATTGGCCAGCCCGAATCGCACCATATTGTTCTCAGGGTCGCTCTCCAACATCTGCTTGAATGTATCTATACGCGACGCGGCCATGCCTTTTGCTCCTTCTCGAAATCAGACGACGAACGGCTGCTTGCCGCTGATGAGCAGTTTGGCAATCGTCTGCAACTGCATATTTGAAGTGCCTTCGTAGATCGCGCCGATCTTCGAGTCGCGCCAGAACTTTTCGACCGGGTAATCTTTAACGAAGCCGTAGCCGCCGTAAAGCTCTATGGCGCGGGACGCGATGCGTTCCGCTGCGCGCGATGAGAAGAGCTTGGCCATCGCCGCCTCTTTGACGAAAGGCTGGCCCGCGTCCTTGAGGCGCGCCGCGTTATAGACCATAAGGCGCGCGGCTTCAAGTTCCGTCGCCATCTCTGCCAGTTGAAACTGCACGCCCTGAAATTCGTTGACGGGTTTATCGAACTGCTTGCGCTCCGATGTGTAGAGCAGCGCCGCTCCGAGCGCGCCGCGCGCAATGCCGATCATCTGCGCGCCGATGCCTATGCGACCCTCGTTCAGAGTCTCGATGGAAACTTTGTAGCCTTTGCCCACTTCCCCGAGCACGTTCTCTTTCGGCACGCGGCAATCGTCCAGGATGATCTCTGTGGTCGAAGAAGCGCGTATGCCGAGCTTATTCTCTTTCTTGCCGACCGAGAAACCGTCGAAACCTTTCTCGACGATAAAGGCAGTGATGCCGCGATAGCCCGCCTCCGGATTCGCGTTGGCGAAGACGATAAAGATTTCCGCCTCAAGCCCATTCGTAATCCAGAGCTTGCGCCCGTTGATGACGAAATGATCGCCCGCATCAACAGCGCGCGTTTGCAGGGCGAAGGCATCCGAGCCGGAGTTGGCCTCGCTCAGGGCGTAAGCTCCGATACGCGCGCTTGAGAGCTGCTGTAGATACTTTTTCTTCTGCTCCTCGTTTCCCCAGCGCAGCAGGGCGTTGTTGACGAGCGTGTTCTGTACGTCAACGAGGACTCCGACCGATGGATCAACGCGCGAAAGCTCTTCGACGGCGAGGATGGCAGTAAAGAAGTTAGCGCCAGCGCCGCCGTATTCTTCGGGCGTTT
This sequence comes from Pyrinomonadaceae bacterium, assembly GCA_046714695.1. GTDB lineage: Bacteria > Acidobacteriota > Blastocatellia > Pyrinomonadales > Pyrinomonadaceae > DASQYE01. The sequence goes on along the minus strand of JBKKAL010000287.1, from coordinate 15,440 downwards.
CAATGCCCATCAATCCGAGATCGAAGCACTGTTTGATCAGCGCCGGGTCGAGCTTGGCATGCTCGTCCATCTCTTCGACGCGCGGCGTGAGTTCGCCCTCGGCAAACTCACGCACGCTGCCTCGGAACATCTCTTCATCCTCGGAAAGCGAGGTCAGAGGCCGCCCCCCATATTGTTCGATTATTGTTTGACTCATCTTTGTCCGGCTCATGTGGAATTAAAGCTTTGTTGACGCTGGTATCATAATCAAGGCAAAAGGTAAAAGGCAAAGGGCAGAAGAAGGCGAAAGTAAAAAGATAAAAGGAAAAAGAGAAGCAGGGTCGGGGACATTTCTTACTTTTGCCTCCTTCTTACAACTGTCAGGTAAATGCTGCGGCGGGAAACCTCCGGGGCGCGCGTCGAGAAGCCGCAACTTCAGGTGTAGCTTCACCTTTCCTTTTGCCTTTCGCCTTTTTACCTCTTGCCTTTGCTCTACGGTATATCTATTGCGGGGTTGAGAATGACGGCACGATACCGTATCTTGCTGCTTTATCGAACCATTGCCATCGAAGAGGAATGGATGCGCCGGGTTTCATTCGTCAAATCTTAGGAAATGAATCAGATCGCTCAGAATAAAAAGACCGGTCGAAGATTTACGCCGCTCGGCATCGTCTTCGCCATTCTGGGCCTGTTGCTCTTCTCTTATTTCGTCAAGTCGGCGGGATTGCGCGAAATTCTGGACGGCATCACACGGCTCGGCGCGGGGTTTCTGCTGGTGCTCGCCATCAGCGGTCTGAGGCCGGTGGTGCGTTCTCTGGCCTGGACGCGCTGTTTTGAAGCTCCGTACCAACTGCGCTTTCGCGATGCTTTCCGGGCCTACCTGATCGGTGATGCCGTCGGCACGCTCGTCCCACTCGGTATCATCGTCAGCGAACCGACGAAGGCCGCGATGGTACGCAAGCGCGTGCCGCTCATGGCGGGGCTCTCGGCGCTCGCCATCGAAAACCTTTTTTACAGCCTCTCGGTTTCGCTCTTTATCTTCGCGGGCATGGCGGCGCTGCTCTTTAGCTTTGATCTGAACAAGCCGCTGCGCATTATCAGCATCAGCGCGCTCGGCGTTGTCGTTGTACTGATCGCGCTTACCTTTCTGATTATCCGCAAGCAGTGGAAATTTACGAGCGGCGCGCTCGAATACCTGTACGGGCGCGGGATCGGGCGGGCGTTGCTTGAGACAAAGCGCGAGCGTGTACGCTCTGTCGAAGACCGCGTCTATGGCTTTTACACGCGCAACCGTTCGCGCTTTCTTCCGATCATGTTGCTCGAAGCATGCTTTCATCTGTCGGGCGTATTGGAAGTTTACGTCGTGCTCTGGTTTATCAGCGACACGTTTACGGGCAGCACGTCGTCGTTATTGTTGGCAGCTTTCGTCCTCGAATCCGTTAACCGCATCATCAATGTGGTCTTCAAGTTTGTCCCGTTGCGCCTCGGCGTTGACGAAGCTGGCTCCGGCTGGATCACTAATATTTTGAAGTTGGGGAAAGCCAGCGGTGTGACGCTCGCCATCATACGCAAGGCGCGCATCATCTGCTGGACGGCGCTCGGCGTCGCGTTGCTGGTGCGTCGCGGTCTTTCGCTCAGCGATGTGGCAGAGGAGTCGCAGGCCGCAGTCGCCAGGGAGATCGCGGCGACCCCTGTTGTTCCGGCCAGCGAATCCGGCTAGAAGAAAGTGGCAGGAGAGAGCCGCTCCCCACGTATGAAAAGCTACTGGGTGAGGTTGAATTAATTGCCTCGAATCATTATTGTGCCATCGCTCCCCTCAACGTTTCCCATCAACTAAGGAGTTTCTTGTCACGCTCTGTCGAAATAAATAGCGCCGGGCGAGAGGTCGTCGCTGCTGCTGCTGCTGCTCCGCCGCGAGCGGCGCAACACGGGTGGGCGAGGACAAACCAGTGGGCCGTCGGGGCGGCGCTCGTCGCTCTTCTCTGCCTGGGCTTTGGTCTGCGCGTGAGCGGTATCTCGACAATCGGATTCGCCGAGGACGAGATCAACAAACTGGAAGCGGTGCGCGCCTATGAGCAGGGCGATATTCGCCCGAACGCCGAACATCCGATGTTGATGAAGGCATTGATCTACGTCTCTATGCACGGGGCGCGTCAGTGGAACACGAAGGCCAGCGACCTCAATCAGATTACTGATGAAGCGGCGCTCAGATTTCCTAATATTCTAATGGGCGCGTTGACCGTGCTGCCGCTCTTCCTTCTTACCGCAGCCTTTTTCGACCGGCGCACGGCGCTCGCTGCCGCCTCCCTCTGGGCATTCGGCATCAATGCCATCACCTACAACCGCATTGCCAAGGAAGACACTCTGCTCGTCTTCTTCATGCTCTTCGCCTTCTACTTTTATTTGCGTGCCAAGCAGGCCGGGGCAAGTGAGCAGAAGAGTAAACAACGCAACTACATCTTAAGCGGCGCGGCGTTCGGCCTCATGTTCGCCTCGAAATATTTTCCGCACTACTTCGGATTAAACGCGCTCTATCATCATTATTTCCGTGTGCGCGAGCGCGAGCCGGGCGAAACGTCAGGCCGCACACCGCGTATCTTTTATCTCATCATTCCCATCGTCTTTCTCATCGCGAATCCGGTAGTGCTGCTGCCGCAGACCTGGAACTACTTACAGTCCTATACAAGCGGGCAGCTTTTGACGCACACGGGCTATTTGATGGGCGATCATCTTTACAAAAACACGATGTCGGCGACGCCGTTCCGGGGGACGCCCTTCTATTTTTATCTACTGTTTCTCGCTATAAAAGTGCCGCTGCCGGTGCTCGCGGCCTTTATCGTCGGGCTTGTGGAGTGCGTCCGTCGGCGTCGCCGTCCCGGTCACGCTTTTCTGCTGTTTATGTTTCTCTTCTGGATCGTGCCTTACTCGTTGATCGGCGCGAAGTGGCTGCGTTACACGCTGTCGTTGATGCCGTTCGTTTACATGATCACGGCGGTCGGTATAGTGGCGCTGGTGCGCTGGTGCGCTTCACTTTTGAGCAGCCGGGGCAGCCTTGATTCCTCGCGCGCTTTGGGCCTGGCGAGCCTGATCGCTATTTTGATCTTCGTTGCAGCTCCGGCCTGGACGGCCTATGCAAACGCGCCGCACTACGCGGCATACACAAATGTTCTGGGCGGGGGGCGCACGGGCTACTATTTTCCGCACGACGAATTCTATGACGACGGCCTGCGCGAGGCTCTACGTTATGTTTGTCAGGAAGCGCCGCAAGGCGCGACAGTCGCGCACGAGACGCCGGGCGTCGCGCGTTATTACATGGAGAAGTATGCACGCCCGGACTTGAAATCGCGCGCCTTCTCGGAACGCGAATTTAATCTCGCCAGAGACGCGCCCGCTCCCGCATATTTTATCTTACAGCGAGGGCGAACCTATTTCGAGAACGAGGAGAAGGTCAGAGAGGTACGCGCCCGTTACAAAAAGGTGTTTGAGGTAAACATCAATGGAGCCAGCGCCGTCGAGGTCTATGCTTTCACTTTGAGTTAGCCTGTGGCTGAGAGTCTGCCACTAAAGCGTCGGAGATTTGCAATATGATGACTAGAATTTCTTTTCGCCTGATCTTGCCGTCGGGACTGCTGTTGCTGACGCTTGCCTTACTGCTCGGTTCGATCTGGGCAGGCAGCGCCGCCACTACTATTACTACTACTACTGCGCCCGAGCGAGCCCACATCACTATCCTGGGGACGACGGATCTGCACGGCAACATCCTGCCTGTTGATTACTACACGAACAAAGCGGACAATCGCGGGCTCGCCAAAGCCGCCACCATTATCAAGCAGGCACGCAAGGACAATCCAAATCTTTTGCTGCTCGATTCCGGCGACACGATTCAGGGCACGCCGCTCGCCTATTATCACAACAAAAAGAACAACGCGCCGCCCAACCCGATGATGCTTGCCATGAGCGCGCTCGGATATGACGCGATGGCCGTCGGTAATCATGAATACAACTTCGGCTTGCAGGTCTTAAGCAAAGCGCGCAGCGAGGCAAAGTTTCCCTGGCTCTCGGCCAACACATACAGGAAGGGGACGAACGAGACGGCTTACGACCCGTACCTCGTCAAGGTAATGAACGGCGTGCGCGTCGGCATCCTCGGCTTAACGACGCCGGGCATTCCGAATTGGGAGAACGCGCCCAACTACGCCGGTCTTGAATTCCGCGAGCCGGTCGGTGAAGCGAAAAAATGGGTGGCCGTGCTGCGCGAAAAAGAGCGTGTTGATCTCGTTATCATCGCGATGCACATGGGGCTCGAAGAAGATTTGCGCACGGGTGATAAAAACCCCGGTCAAGTGCCGAACGAAAACCAGGCCATTCAGATTGCCGAGCAAGTGCCGGGCATTGATGTCATCTTAATGGGCCATACGCACCGCGAAGTGCCGTCCGTCCTCATCAATGGTGTCTTACTGGCGCAGGCCAATCACTGGGGGCGGCACGTGGCGCGCGTCGATATGTATCTGGAAAAGATGGATGCCGGGCGCTGGCGCATAGACGCAAAATCTTCCCGCACGATTCCGATAGATGACAAGGTGGAAGCGGATGCGGAAATCTCGAAACTTGCAGAGCCGTATGATCTCGAAACTCAGGCGTGGCTCAATCAGGTGATCGGCGAATCGTCAAAAGATTTATCCGCAACGGACGCGCGCTTTCGCGACACGGCGATTCTAGACCTGATTCAGCGCGTGCAATTGGATGCGGGCAAGGCGGATGTTTCGATGGCGGCCAGCTTTAATGCAAACGCGCGTATCGCACGTGGGCCGGTCACGGTGCGCGACATCGCAGGGCTCTACATTTATGAGAATACGCTCGTCACATTGGAGGTCACAGGCCAGCAGGTGAAAGATGCGCTTGAGCATTCGGCGAAATACTTTCTCCCTTACGTGCAGGGCAAATCCGCCTCCGATCTGATTAATGAGAAGATTCCCGGCTATAACTTCGATGTCGCGGAAGGCGTCACGTACGATCTGGACATCTCGAAACCACTGGGCCAACGCATTCAAAACCTGAACTACAAGGGACGCCCCCTCGGCCCTGCGCAAAAGCTGCGGCTCGTCACCAATAACTATCGCGTCAACGGCGGCGGCGGTTACACTATGTTCAAGGGTGCAGCGGTCGTCTATCGTTCCAGCGAAGAGATACGCGAGCTGATCATTGATTGGGTGGAGCGCAACAAACAGATTCCCGCCGAGCCGACGAACAACTGGCGCTTACTGCCCGGTTAAGCGCCAGACCTGGAACTTTGATACAGAGCCTGGCGGGCTCCTCTCGCCAACTGATCTTTGACAGAAGAGACAAGCAGGATTCAACTACGACTAAAACAGTCTCTTCATTTAACCCTCTGCGGGAAAGTGTCATTAACCGAGTCTTTGTGGTCAGTCAGCCGACAGTCAAGCTGCACTTTAGATCAAACATTATCTTTCGAGGAGAACCCCCATTTCAGATGAATCGCAAAATAAGTTTATGGCGAACTTCGATTTAGTGCTCAAGGTCGTCTCAGGTGTTCTCATCCCATTGACCATTGTCATCGCCAGACACATGATCTCAGCGCAGCAGCAAAGAGAGAGCGAGGCGTCGCTCAGGCAGCAGCAGGAATCAGACCTCGCACAGCGCAATGCAGATCGAGCCGCCAATCTTTTGCACGCTCTGGCGAGCGATAACGCCAGAGAGCGACAACTCACCGTGCGCGTTATCGAGCATCTCATCAAGGCGAATCAATTTCCGGCAGAGCTTGGCCCCGCGCTGATCACGGTTTCTCTCACAGACCCGGACCCGGAAGTGGCCCGCGTCGCTTCCGAAGCCCTTCCGCGCGCTTACCCATCCAACCCTGAACTGGAGCGGGCCGCTGTCACTGAGACACAAAGGATTTTGAAGAATAACGGTTATTACAACGGGGCGCTCGACGGCGCTAATAATGATGCCACCAGAGAGGCCCTGCGCAGGTTTCAGCAGGAGAACGGCATCGAGACGGACGGCGCGATCAGACCCAATACGCTTCAGAAGCTCAGAGACGTACAGCAAAGGAGACAGCCGCAGACTGCGGATGCACAGAGTCCGGCGGCTCCGGCAAGACAAAGCCCGCCTGCCATCATCGGGCCGGGACGAAGAAGGAGAGGTTGAAGCAGAAGACGTGGACAAAAGCGTGTCAGCAAGACGGAGCGCGTTGGTTATTCAAGAAAGTCGAAACGGCAATCCGTAGTTGCGACGCTTCGGATTGCCGTTTCAGTTGTGGCGACGCGGGTCAGGTAGGGGCGTCTCTTGGGGCGTTCGTAGCAGGAGATCGGCTTTCGCCGTTTGGGAGATTAAAATCTTTTTAAATTTTCAATTGCGCTCTTCCTATTGCGCGATAATTAAAATGGGCCGTGGCGTCGTCCTCGCTCGAATTAACATTCCGTCTGCATTCCTATCTTTGGCGATTGGCCTTGGCATCTTGATCGTCACGTTCGATCTGCGATAGCGAATACCAGGGGGAAGGGAATGTCCGCCACGGCCCGCTGCGGTCGTTCAATTACGCATTGGCGGAGACGACCGCTGTCATGAAGGCCACGGTAATGATCATAATCAACATCGTGACGGCTTTGATAGCATTGGTTGTCATCAGTTCTCCTTTTGCCTCTCTCAGTGGGGCAACGGTCAAAGTGGCCGACCGCTCGGTTCACCGGGGTAGAAGTGGCCTAAAGTGGCCGACCGCTTCGCCGTTTTTTCAATTTTGAATCCGGGTTAGGTTTGGGGCGAATCCCGGATTCGCCTTATATCAATGCTAACGGCGTGCCATGACAAATGCTGACACGCCGCTGACGCCCTCGCGTGGCGCAAAACATTGATGAAGAAAGAGATATTGATTGACGGGCGATGAAACGATGTGGGAGCCGGGGATTGTGATAGCGACGAACTCTATCCGAATGGATAGAACTGGCTAACCGGTCGGATAGCTTTTGATGGGCGCAGTCTCTGGCGCGCTCCGCTTCCGCGCGCTGCCGCCGAGACGGAAGCGACCATTCGTGCCCCGCGCTATCCTTGATCCGTGTAAGTATGTTAAAGAAAGAGAATTCGAGGGGGGCTCCCGCTTACGGGTATGAATCCAAGACTAACAGCCATCGCAGGGCCGCTGAAGGGGACGAGTTACCCTTTGGCCGTGGAAGAGACGACTATCGGTCGCGAGTCGGGTAATCAACTCTGCATCGGCGACAGCTCCGTCTCAAGGCGGCATTGCGCCGTCAAGCGAGAGGCAGACCTGTTCAGGATCAAGGATCTCGAAAGCCTCAACGGCACATTCATCAACGACGTTCCGGTCAAGGAACGCGAACTCACGGACGGTGACCGGGTGAGAATCGGGCATCACCTCTTTCTCTTCCTGACGGGCGAGACGGAAGAGCCAGTGGTGTCGAGCCAGGTTCTGCTTGAAGAGAGCAACCTGTTGACCGGCGCGACCGTTCAGGTACGCATCAAGGATGCGCTCTACCTGATGGCGCGAGACTTAAGCGCGCTGATGAAGATCAGCATGAGAATCAATTCCATTCGCGGCCTTGAACAGCTTGAGCGAGAGCTGCTTGAGTTGATCCTCGAAGTTGTGCCGGCCGAGCAGGGCGCGATCCTGCTCGTTGACGGAGGCGAAGAATTCAGCTCCGTCTTTGGCTGGGATAGAGAGTTGGGCGCGGCCCGTCCGGTGCGCGTCAGTCGCACGATCAGCCAGAAAGTGATGCGCGAGCGGATGGCGATCCTGAGCAACGACGTGCAGGCGAGCGAAGCCTTCGACGTTACTGAAAGCCTGATCGCTTCGCAGAGCCGCTCCGTAATGTGCGTGCCGCTAGTGCTTCTGGATAAAGTTCTCGGCGTCATCTACTTCTGCGCGAGCAGCGTCACGGCACGCTTTGATGAAGATCATCTGAAACTGCTGACGGCCATCGCCAATATCGCCGCCGTGGCGCTGGAGAACGCCCGTCATGTCGAATGGCTGGAGGACGAAAATCGTCGCCTCCAGGCTGACATCGAACTTGAGCACAACATGATCGGCGAGAGCAAGAAGATGCAGAGCGTCTATCAATTTATCAGTAAGGTCGCGCCCACGGATGCGACCGTTTTGATTAACGGCGAATCGGGGACGGGCAAGGAGATGGTAGCCCGCGCCATTCATCTCAACAGCCGTCGCGCGGAGAAAGCTTTCGTCGCCATCAACTGCGCAGCACTCACGGAGACCTTGCTTGAGAGCGAGATGTTCGGCCACGAAAAGGGAGCGTTTACGGGCGCTCTCGCCTTGAAGAAGGGGAAGCTGGAAGTGGCTGACGCTGGTACGGTCTTTTTAGACGAAGTGGGCGAGATGGCCCCGTCGCTCCAGAGCAAGCTCCTGCGCGTCCTGCAAGAGCGCGAGTTTGAGCGCGTCGGCGGCACGCGCACGATCAAGGTTGATATGCGCTTGATCGCCGCTACGAATCGTGATCTGGAAGATGCGGTCAGGCAGGGCGCGTTTCGCCAGGACCTTTATTATCGCCTCAATGTCGTCTCAATCAAGATGCCGCCCCTTCGTGACCGACCCGAAGACATACCGCTTCTGGCGAGCTACTTTGCCGCCCGGTTCAGCAGGAAATGCAAGCCGCATGCGATGGGCATAAGCACGGCTGCGCGTGCTCTTCTGATGCACTACGACTGGCCGGGTAATGTACGCGAGTTGGAGAATGCCATCGAGCGCGCAGTTGTTTTGGGCTCAAGCGATGTCATCTTGCCGGAAGATTTGCCAGAAGCTGTGCTAGAAACCGAAGCCCCGGAAAACGTGGGCGTGACGAAATACCACGAGGCGATCACGGAAGCGAAAAAGCAGCTTATCCTCAAAGCCGTCGAACAGGCCAAAGGCAACTACACGGAAGCGGCGAAACTACTTGGCGTCCATCCTAATTACCTCCATCGCCTCATCAGCAATATGAATCTGAGGTCAGCTATAAAGAAGTGAGATGAAAACGCCCCGGCGCACACCAGAGGTCAGCTCGCGGCTTTGACCTCCTCCGGGTGAAACGTCGAGCGCTCCTTCCAGATGCGGTACATGTGCAGTGAAAATGCCAGCCACAGGCCGCTCATCAGGTACGCGCCGATTGTGTCGCTGGGCCAATGCGCGCCCAGATAGACGCGCGAAAATCCGACGAGCGCGATGGGCAGTGCCGCCAGGGTAAGCGCGGCGCGACGCGCGAAGGAGTTTATGGGCAGCAGCGCGTAGGCCGTGAAGAAGAGGAACCCAAAAAAGCAGACGTAGAAGGTCACGTGTCCGGAAGGAAAGCTCTGCGTGTGCAGATCACGATGGATTGTGACCAGCTCTGGCGTCGGGCGTGGTCTTGAGATGAGTAGCTTGATGAGACCATTCAAAACGGAGCTTCCGCCCGCGCTCAGGACGACTCCGGTGGCCTCGCTGCGATGGCCCAGTGTCCAGAAAAGGATGGCCGTCACGGTCGTGATCGCGTAAGGCTTCCACGTATTACCGAACACGGAAACGAAGCGCATAAAATCAAGCAGGCCCGGCACGGGCAGATTTTGTAGGCGGCGCGCCACTCTTAAATCCCAACCGAAGTACGCATTGAAGTACGCGAAAGCCGCCAGCACGGCGAATCCCACGAGCATGACGGCATAGAGCGTCTCCGCTCGTAGCAGGCGACGAGCGGCTCTGCGTCGCAGGGAAATGCGCGCGGGAGCCTCAACGGGTAATGTCTGATCTTGTTCCATTTTTACCTTCCGGTGCAGAGATGCTTCGCTTAGCGCCTGGGTCTGCGATGCACTATAATATATTCGACATCATCTCCCGAAGGCAGTAATAAAAAGAAGATAAATGGGACGCAGGCGGCTTATTTCTCGCCTGCTCCCAGGCGCAAGCCTTGAGCCGCGCATTGCACGAAAGGATTAGGAGTTTTGTTAAGAGTCGAATATCAAGAGGGATTGTACCTGCCTGACCTGGATTTGTGGCTCGATGCGGATGGCCCGCGCGAGCGCTGCGTAATCTCGCACGGACACTCCGACCATATCGCGGAGCATCGCGCCATTATCGCCACGCCTGAGACGGCGCGTATCTTTCGCCACCGTCGCGGTGAGGCGGAGATGGAGACTCTGGCCTACGGCGAGCGGCGCGATTACGGGAGATTCGCTTTGACGTTTTTTCCGGCGGGGCATTGCCTGGGCTCTGCGCAAGTGCTCATCGAAGCGGATGGCGAGCGCCTTGTTTACACGGGCGACATCAAGCTGCGCCCGAACGTCACGGCCGAAGACGCGGTCATCGTCGAGTGCGATACGCTCGTTATGGAATCAACCTTCGGCGATCCGCTTTATCGTTTTCCGCCGGATGTCGCGACATTTGATAGGCTCTACGCGGCGGTTGATCGCGCTCTCTCGGATGATCGCGTCCCCGTAGTGCTCGCCTACGCGCTGGGCAAAGGGCAGGAGGCGCTGGAACTGCTCCTGCGCCGCGATTATCGCGTGACGCTGCACGGCTCGGTATGGAACGTCGCGGAGATTTACCGCGAGCTGGGCGTCGAGTTCTCAGGGCCTTATGAAAAGTATAACCGCGAGCACCTGCGTGGCCGCGTCCTGATCACACCGCCGGGTTGCCGCAAACAGGCGATGATTACCAACATCGAGCGGCGTTACCTGATCATGCTGACGGGCTGGGCGCTTAACAAAAGCGCGCCCTACATGTACAAGGGCGTGGATTTGATTCTACCTCTTTCCGATCACGCAGACTTCGACGAGCTTGTCCATCTGGCGCGCGCAAGCGGAGCAGAGAGAATCATCACCATGCACGGCGCACCGAAGTTCGCCGCCACGTTGCGCGAGCTTGGCCTCAACGCCGAGCACCTCGCGGAGCATCCGGGCAAAGCGCCCGCTAAAACAACCGGGAAACGCGCGTCGAAGAAAGCCGCCACCGCCGTCGAGCGTTCACTATTCAATTAAATTATAAGAAAGATCAGATTATCGGCGCATAAACCGATCAACGAGATATTTGAAAGAATTGAATTGATCCCAATCCTTCATCGTCTCATTTCTCGGCCTTCATGGTTTTCTGTTGCCGCTCATCGAGTAACTTGATGATGGCTCGCTCGATGCTGGAGTCTATCTCTGAGAGTTGGGAGAGAATAGGCTTGGTCAGACGCAGGGTGACCATTTGAGACTCCTCCTGGGGAGATGCGAGGGCGCGTTCAATCGCTACCAGAACCGCATCATAGTCGGGAGGCTTTGAAAGATATTCCTGAACGCCGAGTTGCTCGCATTGCTGGCGCAGATCGCTGCTCGTCTCGCCCGTGACGATAATGACAGGCACAGCAGTATTGATGTCGCGTATCTCACGCAAGACCTGCGCGCCGTGCATCTCCGGCAGCGTCATGTCGAGCATCACAACGTCAGCGCCGTTGGCCCGAAACTCCGCGATGCCCTCTTCGCCCGTATAGGCATTTGTGACATTATAACCGGCCTCTACGAGCGTCGTTTCGTAAAGTGCAGCCAAGTCCTCTTGATCTTCTATAACAAGAATGCAATGCTTCTCCACGATTCTATATTTCCCCCGTGCCTTTGGCTTATAATTTCGCTGGCTGACTTTTGTATTGCGTCGGATTATAACAGAAAACTCATATGAGCCCCGTCGCCATTGTCCTCTTATTGCTGTTCATCGCGGTCGTGCTGTTCGCGACCGAACGTATTCCGATTGACATCGTGACCATCCTGCTCGTCGTCTCGCTCGTCCTGACTGGCACGCTCTCAGCCTCGGAAGCTTTCGCGGGATTCGGCAACGATATCGTTATTACTATCTCGGGCCTGTTTATTCTGACGGGCGGTCTGGTCAAAACGGGTGTCATTGATGTGGTGGGCCGTCGCCTGCACAGAATTTCCGGCGGCAACGAGTTTCGCCTGACGGTGATGATTATGGTGGTGGCGGCCGCCTGCGCCGCCGTGATGAAGAATACGACGACGACGGCGATGTTTGTGCCCGTCGTGCTCGGCATCTCTACGCGCGCGCGTGTTGCTCCGTCAAAGCTGTTGATGCCGCTCGCCTTCGGCGCGATCCTCGGCGGCACCTGTACGCTGATCGGAACTTCGACGAATCTGGCCGTGTCGGGCGCACTGCCCCGCTACCAGCCGCTCGCACCCCAATACAACTTACAGCCCTTTACGATGTTCGAGCTGACGCCGGTCGGCGTGGCGATTGTTGCCGTCGGGATGCTCTACATGCTGCTCGTCGGTTTGAGACTCTTGCCGAGGCGGGGCGGCGCAGACTCTCTGACCGAGCAATATCACATTCGCGAATACATGTCGGAGGTACTTGTCCTGCCCGCTTCGCCGCTCGTCGGAAAGACGCTCGCCGAAGCCAACCTGAGCGACGAGCTTGACCTCACGGTCGTCGGCATTATGCGAGGCACACAGGGACGCATCGCGCCCAGTTCCCACCAGAAAATTGAAGCTGAGGATTTATTGCTCGTACAGGGGCGCGTTGAAGACATCCTGCGCGTTAAGAACGAGGCGGGCATCGAGATCAAAGCCGATTTTAAATTGAGCGACCGTGTGCTCGAAGGAGAAGACTCGGAGCTATTTGAATCAACCGTTTTGCGCGGCTCTGATTTCATCGGACGGACGCTCAAGGGATTAAAGTTTCGCCAGCGTTATCAACTGACGGTGCTGGCCGTCAATCGTCACGGCGTAGCTCTGTTGTCAAAGATCAGCACGCTTCCCTTACGCTTCGGCGATGTGCTGCTCGTGCAGGGCAAACGCGAGCATGTCGAACGACTCGCGCAGGACGGGCAGATACTTCTCCTTGAAGATGTCTCTGAGAGGCGCGGGCGCGGCGGAAAAAGACGCTGGGCGCTCTTTGGCTTCGGCGTTTTCCTCCTGCTCTCGATTACGCATCCGTGGAATCTGCCGCTCTCGGTCGCGGTGTTGATCGGCGTGCTGATACTTCTGGCGAGCGGCGCGGTGCGAACGCAGGAGATATACGACATGATCGAATGGCGCTTGATCGTGTTGATCGCAGGCATGATCAGCTTCGGCGTCGCGATGGAGAAGACACATGCCGACCAGTACCTCGCAGACGTGATCGTCAGTGCCACTGGAAGCTTTGGCCCTTTGGCAGTCCTCGGCGGGTTCTTTATCATGACGGTCGCCATCACGCAGCCGATGTCTAACCAGGCGGCGGCGCTCGTCATGCTGCCCATCGCCGTCAAGACGGCGCTGGCTCTGGGCTTGAACCCACGCACCTTCGCCGTCACGGTCACCTACGCCGCCTCCTGCTCCTTTATCACGCCGCTTGAGCCCGCGTGCGTCCTCATCTTTACGCCCGGACGTTACCGCTTCTTGGATTTCGTCAAGGTCGGCACAATTCTGACCATCGCCGTCTTCATCATCGTCATGCTGCTCGTTCCCATTTTCTGGCCACTGCGATAGATGCCGGATGCCAGATGCTAGATGTTAGCAAGGAAGCAGTTTGTTTTCGCTGACATCTAGCATCTGGCATCCGGCATCTGCTTTTCCGCCCTTTGCCTTTTCATTCTTGATCTGTATAATGCGCGGGCTCTAAGAGGCAGCGCTCGGTTCTGGCAGGAAACGTGGCGCTCGGAGAGCCTCGCCGGTCAAATAAGATCAATCATGGCAAATACAGTCAGGTGGAAAGAGCGCGCCTCCGGCGCGCGCCTCAGTCGCCCTGTTGCTTCGACGACGCCGCTGCGTGCGCTGGCCGCAGGAATTACACAGGCGGCACGTGCGGCTCTGGCAGAGCCATACATGCTCACGGTCGAGCATCGCGTCATCCATTTGCGCCGTTTGCCGCGCGCCCTTGACGGGCTGCGCATCGTTCAACTTTCCGACATTCACCACAGCCCTTTCACCGGAAGCTCGCAGATCAAACGCGCCATCGAAACGGCCAACAACCTTGAGCCTGACCTGATTGCCCTCACCGGCGATTATGTCTCGCACGAACGTGATTATGCCGCCCCGTGCGCTGAGATGCTCTCAAGATTGCGTGCACGGTATGGCGTTTATGCCGTGCTAGGCAATCACGATCACTGGACGGATGCTGCGCTTATCACAGACTTGTTTCGCCTCGCAGGCATACGCATGCTGATTAACGAAGGCATGCGCTTTGAGCTGAAGGGAGCGGCCTTCTGGCTGGCTGGCGTGGACGATACGATGGTCGGTTTAGAAGACCTCTCGCTTGCGCTGGCCGGGTCAAGGCAAGACGAGATGAAACTGCTCCTGGCCCATAACCCCATTATCCTGCGCCGCGCGGCGCGCGCCGGAGTTGATCTGGTCCTGAGCGGGCACACGCATGGCGGGCAGGTCACGCTGCGCTCAGAGCGTAGCGCCTCGGGTCGCCCACGCCGCCGGTTGCTAAGGGGCCTGGGCCGTCAGGGTGAGACGCAGATTTATGTGACGCGCGGGCTCGGCACGGTCGTTCTCCCCATACGCTACGGCTGCCCGCCCGAAGTCTCTCTCCTTGAACTACGGTGCGCCCAATAAATTTTGGATTTTAGATTCTGGATTTTAGATTGAAAGACAGGCCTTTATCCTGATTCAATCAGTTCGTTAATCCAAAATCTAAAATCTAAAATCCAAAATCTAAATGTCTTCTCGGATCGCGACGCTTCCCAACCTGCTCACCATGCTTCGCATGGTGCTTATCCCTATCTTCGTTTCGCTCCTGTTTTACCAGCGATTTTACTGGGCACTGGCGGTCTTCATCACGGCGGGCGTGACGGACGGGCTGGATGGGCTGCTGGCACGCCGCTTCGATCAGAAATCCCAGCTCGGCACCATCCTCGACCCGATCGCCGATAAACTTTTACTGGTCACTTCCTTTATCGTCCTCTCGCTGCCCTCGATCAGTCCGCAACAGCAGCCCCCAAGCCACCTGCCAGTGCCTTTCTGGGTCACGACAGCCGTCATCAGCCGCGATGTCTTTATTCTGGTCGGCGCGGCGGCCATAAATATCGTCACCGGATTTCGCAGCTTTCGCCCCTCGCTGCTCGGTAAGATCAATACCGTGGTGCAGATCGTGGCCGTCGTCGCCATCCTGATCGCCGCCGGTATTCCCTCCAGCCTGAGCGGGTATTACCTGCCAACGGTTTACGTGACAGTCTTTTTGCTGGCCATCATCTCCGGCTTACACTATGTCTTTTTTACCTCGCGGCTGCTTAATGAAGAACGCCATCATGAATAAGGCCTGCATGAGCGCCTGCCTGTTTCGCTAAGTCCTAACATTTCAGCGTTTAGAGGCGGAGGGGAAGTTGCGGCGCAGCTTGAAATACAAGTTGACAAAGGTAGACTCAGGTATTATATTAACGAGGCGTTCAACCCGTAACATTAACCGGTAACAGGGCATCCGGGAGTTAAGCAGGATCCCTTCCGGTTGGCCTGAAGAAAGCGGCGGGCGCGTTTTCCACTGTTCCGAGGAGTTTCCG
>JBKKAL010000286.1:0-41302 GCA_046714695.1 Pyrinomonadaceae bacterium | reverse complement strand
TATAATCCGTCACGCGCATAGCCGTTCACACAGCACGTTAACATAATGAGAGCGGCCAGACTTTTTGTCGCGCCGCTCTCTTGCTTTCATTCTCACGTCTCGCGTTTAAGTATTAAGTAGGCAGTTGGCGTGGTCTTGTAAGCGGTGGGTCGTCATCCTGATTTGAGCGCTTCTCGCCGGTCTCGGCGAACATCTCTTTAACTGCGCCGATGGTGGACAGCATGCCTGAGGTCTCGACCGGCATAAAGATGACCTTAGAGTTATTACCGCGCGTCATGTCGCGCAGGGATTCTATGTAGCGCGCCGTGATCAGGTATTGCGCGGGATTGCCGTGGCCCTGCATCGCCTGCGCGATACGCGAGATGGCTTCGGATTCGGCGGCGGCTGCGCGCAGGCGTGCCTGCGCGGCGCCGTCTGCCTGTAGAATGGCCGATTCCTTTTCGCCCTCGGAGCGCGTCACGGAGGCCTGCTTTTCGCCCTCTGCGCGCGTGATCGCGGCCTGCTTCTCGCCTTCTGCCTGGAGGACCAGGGCGCGCCGTGTGCGCTCGGCCGTCATCTGCTTCTCCATCGTCAGGCGCACATCTTCCGGCGGGTTGATGTTCTTGACATCAACGCGCGTCACCTTGACGCCCCACTTGTCTGTCGCTTCATCCAGAATCAGTCGCAGCTTGGAGTTGATCTGATCGCGCGAAGAGAGCGTGTGTTCCAAATCCATCTCACCCATCACGGCGCGCATGCCTGTAATCGTCAGTTGCACGAGGCCGCCGACCAAATCCGCCACTTCATAGACGGCTTTAATCGGGTCTGTGACCTGCCAGTAGACGACAGAGTCAACGTGGATCGTCACGTTGTCACGCGTAATGACGGGCTGCGGCGGTAGATCAATAAACAACTCGCGCAGGTCAATCGAAGCGAGACCGGGCCGCGTGTTGGTCCAATAGACGCCCCGCGGCTTATCTATAAACGGCACGATGATATTGAGGCCGCTGGTCCCCACACGATTAAAACGACCCAATCGCTCGATCAGCATGACGGTCGCCTGCGGCACGATCTTGATCGTCTTGACGGCGATAACCAGCAGGGCTATGGCTATAAAGGCGAAGAAGAATAATAAGAAGGCGGCTCCGGCTTCGGCTTGGAAGAATAAAAGAAACGATGTTTCGGGTGTCATGATTTACCTCCGGCGTTACAGGGGATTAAAGTGCAATACGCGCATCTTCTTTAAGGCTTGTGCGGCGCAACTATAACGGATTGTGCCCTTCGGACGAAAGAGCGGGCGGCGATTGCCAACCTCCAAGAGCCTCTTCGACCAGGAATGCGGCGGCCAGCACGGCCTTCTCTTCAAACGGACGCCCGATGATCTGCACCCCTACGGGCAAACCCGTTCCAGTGCGCGCGGCAGGGATAGAGACGGAGGGCAGGCCGTAAACATTGTAAGTCTGCGAATAGCCGAAGGCGCGAAAGACGCTCATGCTTTGGCCGCCCGTCTCTATCCGGCGCGTGCCGTGCGCGAACGCAGGCGTCGCCCCGACGGGTGCGACGATGAGCGGTATTTCGTCCATCCATTTAACGAGCGCGGCGCGAGCAAGGTCTCGCTCGGCCCATGCATGGACGAACTCGTCCATAGTAGGAGGCGGCGTTGCGTCAAACGATCCCATCATAAAGCGCACAAACTCTCCGGCCTCATCAACACGCCCGCCGTACGTCGCCAGTAAAGTATCGCGTAGGGCCCGCGAAAAGAGGGACAGCCAGAGGTCTGGCCCGCGATCAATGCCGGGCGGCAACCGTTCAGACGCCACGAGCCCGCCCGCTTCGAGAGCGCCTACTGCCGATTGAACCGCCCCACGTGTGCTCTCTGTGACTGGCGACACGCCGTCGTCCGTGTACCACGCCACGCGCCAGCCTCGCAGAAGATCAGGGCGACGAATTTCCTGCGTTGCGCTCTCAAACGGCGCAGAGACAGACTCCTGCCCGTTGAAGCCAGCAATAACATTTAAAATAAGCGCAAGGTCTTCGATACTGCGCGCCATTGGCCCAATCGTCGCGCCCAGGGAGTAGGGGCCGGTCGGGGGGGGAAAGTGACCCGCACACGGGACGCGACCCGTAGTCGGTTTCAATCCGACGATGCCGCAGAAATGAGCCGGGATACGAATCGAACCGGAAAGGTCGCTGCCCAACCCGGCAGGTGTCAGGCACGCGCTGATCGCCGCCGCCTCGCCGCCGCTCGATCCTCCGGGCGTCAGGCCGAGGTCATGAGGATTATTGGTGCGGCCAAACACAGGGTTATCCGATTCATATGTCAAAGCCATCTCCGACACGTTCGTCTTGCCGAGCACGATTGCGCCCGCAGCCTTAAGTCGCGCCACCGCCGGAGCATCTTCGCGCGGAACATTTCCGGCTCGCGGGCGCGCGCCGCTCGTCGTGCGCAGGCCCTTTGTATCAATCGTGTCCTTGATGGTCATGGGCACACCATCGAGCGCGCCGCGAGATTCGCCCCGCATGATTCGCGCCTCCGCAGCGCGCGCTCGCTCCAACACATCAGGAGCGACGGTCACGATGGCGTTGAGCTGCGGATTCCTTTCTTCTATCCGACGCAGGTATGCCTCGACCACTTCGACGGGCGACGCGGCGCGCGTGCGGATCAATTCCGCCAGCTTCGTCGCTGATTTGCTTGTCAACTCGTCGGCCAGCTTCTCTTCCTCCTCAAACAAGAATCAAGAGAGATCAAGGACAAACATCAAGACGGAAAGATTGCTTCCGCTCGTCGCTCGTCACTTATCGCTGCCCTTAAGCAGCTCAATGAATTTTCGCGCGGCGGCGGTAAGCTGTCGGTCGCTTCTGTGTATGACGCCGACGGAGCGCGTCCATTCCGGCCCGGCCAGAGCGACGACACTTAGTTGGCCGCGATTCTGCTCGTCAATCACGCTCGGGCGTGGCACTATGCCCAGGCCGAAGCCGACCTCGACGGCGCGCTTGATCGTTTCGATATTATCAAACTCGGCGACGCGGCGAACCGTGACTCCATGTGATTTCAGCAGGCGGTCGGTGGCGCGTCGGGTCGGGATGTCGCGCTCGAAGAGTACGAAGTCCTGCCCCTGTAATTCCGCCGCTTTGACTTTACGACGCGAAGCCAGAGGATGCGAGGGCGGGCAGATCAGCACCAGCCGGTCTCCGGGCAGCGGCACGACCGTCAGGCCGCGCCGCTTCTCAGGATATGCCAGCACGCCCAGCTCCACCGTGCCGCTTGAAACATCGCGCACGATTCTCGTCGTGCGACTGTATTCAAGATCAATCCTGGCCAACGGGTAGAGCGCCATAAAGCGGCGCACGGCAGGCGGCAATTCGTGCAGGCCTATACTATAGACAGTCGCCACGCGCACGGTCCCGCTTATGTTGTCGTCCATTGAGCGAAGGCGCTCCTGCAACTGCGCGTATGCCGCCAGCACATTGCGGCTCTCCTCGTAAAAGGCAACGCCGGCATCCGTCAAACGCACCTCGCGACGCCCGCGCACACGTTCAAGAAGACGCCGCTTGAACCGCTCTTCGAGGCCGCGCACCTGCTGGCTGACTGCCGACTGTGTGACGAAGTTACGCTCCGCAGCCTGCGAAAAGCTCTTCATCTCGGCGAGGTCGCAAAAGATTTTCAGCGTCTCAATTTGCATGAAGAAGCAATCAGCAAATAGCACTCAGCTTTTGTTTTTGACTGACTACTGACTGCTGATTACTGATTGCTATTTATTATAAGTTTTACTGAACTGGGTACGCAATATTTTTCATTTTACCTTATAAGGTCTTGAGCGTACCATGCACCTGTAGAGTTAAGCTGGAGAAGGGAGCGAGCAGGAGTCGAGATTGTGGCGAGATGGCGATTTACAGCTCAGATCTGACGTTAGGGGCGGCCCGCGCAAAATACTTCGCGCTGAACAGGTTCGGTGACGATGGTGGCTATAACGACAACTGGGTGAGGGTCGAATACGGTTGGCTGCGTTTCTACTTTCCCAACACGCGGGCGCGTGTTGAGGTCGTCAGGTATCACGATCTGCATCACATCCTGACGGAGTACAGCACGACGATGCCGGGCGAGACGGAGATCAGCGCCTGGGAGATTGCGACCGGGTGTACGGCCAACTACGCCGCGTGGATTCTCAATCTGCTGGGGTTCGGATTCGGTCTCCTGATAAACCGGCGGGGCGTCCACAGGGCTTTTCTGAGGGGACGATATAGCTCGAACCTTTATTCATACGCATTCGACTATCAACTGCTCTCGAGCAAGGTGGGAGAGATGCGTTGCCTGCTCGGTCTGGACAGGCGGAACATTACGGCGCAGCCGGATGACAAAAGAGCATTTGCTCTCTGGGCTGCGCTCAGTTTTATTACGCTCCTGACTGGATTTGCGCTCATTCTCAGCCCGTTGATTCTTTTGTTGGCGGGATTGTTCCGGTTGATTGGCGATTGAAAAGAGGGATGTAAAGAATAGCGGCGGGTGGGAGCCAAGGTTGCTTTTCGTGCGCTTCTACATATAATTCAAGGCGTTCTATCCCGTTATCTTGTTAACCTGCCGCCACACGAAGACCGTCAGCAGCTTTGACAGCCTTCCGGCAAAGGAGTGTTTTCAACAGGTATGGCTATTCGTTTGAGCAGGACGTTCATCTTACGCAAGCTCCACCAGTTTACTGGCATTATGCCGCTCACGCTTTTCGTGCTGGAGCATTTTTATACCAACTCGAAAGCCCTGACGGGCGCGGCCGATTTCAACAAGGCCGTCGCAGACCTGCAATCAATTCCCTACATCCTTTTTGTGGAGATCGGCGGCATCTTTATCCCGCTTATCTATCACGCCGTTTACGGCCTGTTTATTACCTGGGAGATGCGACCCAACAATCTGGCCTACCCGTACCCGCGCAACTGGTTCTACACGATTCAACGCGTGACGGGCATGATCCTCTTTTTCTTCATCACGTTTCACGTCCTCAACTTTCGCTTCGGCCTGATCCCCGGACTCAACACCGTCTCTGTGGCGCACGCGCCCGAACAGGCTTTCGATATCGTGCGGAGCGAATTTCTGATCACGTGGGTCTTCGCCGTTTACATCGTCGGCATCACGTCAACGGTCTGGCATCTGGCAAACGGTATCTGGCTGTTTATGGTTGACTGGGGCATCACCATCGGAGCGCGCGCTCAGCGTTTGACGGGCTATGCCTGCATTGCGTTCGGCGTATTACTGCTCGCGGTGGGCATCAACGCGGCGGCCGCGTTTGTCCGTCACGGAGGCTTGTTAGGAGGAATACTTTATTAATGGCTACAGCAGGAACGAACGGCATTAAGATCGCTATCGTCGGCGGCGGACTCGCGGGGCTCGCGGCGGCCATGAAGATCGCCGAAGGCGGCCACGCGGTTGACCTCTTCTCGGTCGTACCCGTCAAGCGCTCGCACTCCGTCTGCGCGCAGGGCGGCATCAACGGTGCGGTCAATACAAAAGGCGAAGGCGATTCGACCTTTGAGCATTTCGACGATACGGTCTATGGCGGCGACTTTTTAGCCAATCAACCGCCCGCCAAGGCTATGTGCGAGATGGCTCCCTCGATCATCTACCTCTTCGACCGCATGGGCGTTCCCTTCTCGCGCACCAAAGAGGGCTTGCTCGATTTTCGTCGCTTCGGCGGGACGAAACATCACCGCACGGCGTTTGCGGGCGCAAGCACGGGCCAACAGCTTCTCTACGCACTGGACGAACAGGTGCGGCGCTTCGAGGCCGACGGAAAGGTTCAGAAGTATGAAGGCTGGGAGATGATGTCGCTTATCATGGACGACCATGGGGTATGTCGCGGATTGGTCGCGATGAACTTGCAGACCCTGGAACTCAAAGCCTTCAAGGCCGACGCGGTGATTATGGCGACGGGGGGGCCGGGGCTTATCTTCGGCAAGTCAACGAACTCTATGGTCTGCACAGGGTCAGCCGTCTCGGCCTGTTATCAGCAGGGCGCAAAATATGCCAACGGCGAGTTTATACAGGTTCATCCGACTTCGATTCCGGGCGAAGACAAGCTGCGCTTAATGAGTGAGTCTGCGCGCGGCGAGGGCGGGCGCGTCTGGGTTCCGCAGCAGAAGGGCGACACGCGAACGTCCTCTTCAATTCCTGAAAGCGAGCGCTGGTACTTTCTAGAAGAGAAATATCCTGCCTATGGGAATCTGGTCCCGCGCGACATTGCGACGCGCGAAATCTTTCAGGTCTGTCTGGACGGGATGGGCGTAGGTGGTGAGAATCAGGTCTATCTCGATCTCTCGCATATTCCTGCGGAGACGCTGGATCGCAAGCTCGGCGCGATCCTCGAAATCTATGAGATGTTCGTCGGCGACGACCCCCGCCATGTGCCGATGCGTATCTTTCCCGGCGTCCATTATTCGATGGGCGGCCTGTGGGTTGACTTTGATCAACGCACGAACGTTCCCGGCCTTCTGGCCGCAGGCGAGTGCGACTATTCGATCCACGGAGCGAATCGCCTTGGGGCAAACTCTCTCGTCAGTTGCGTCTACGGCGGATTTATCGCCGCGCCCGCTGCCATCGAATACGCTAAGAATATAGAGCGCAATGGCGACGCGGATGGCTCAAAGATTTACGAGCAGGAGTTGAAACGGCAGGAGGAGATTAACGAAGGGCTCATCAAGCAATCGGGTACGGAAAATCAGTACAAGATTCACGAGGAGATGGGCAAGTGGATGACGGACAATGTCACGGTCGTGCGTTATAACGATAAATTGCAGGCGACCGACCACAAGCTGCTTGAATTGATGGATCGCTACAAACGCATCTCTATCAACGACTCGAACCTGTGGGCGACGATGGCGCTGCCGCACGCTCGCCATCTGGACAATATGCTGGAACTGGCGCGCGTTATTACGCTCGGCGCTCTCAATCGCAACGAATCGCGCGGCGCACATTACAAGCCGGATTTTCCGAATCGCGACGACGATAATTTCCTCAAGACGACCATCGCGGAGTATTCCGGCGAAGGCCCTGTTATCTCTTACGAGGCGGTTGACTTCTCTCTAATCGTGCCGCGTAAACGCGATTACAGCAAAGGCAAACAGGATAAGCAGGCGGAGGCGGGCACAGGAGCGGCGGCAACAGCATCAGGCTTGCCCCCGAAGGATGGAGCGGAGCAGGTTCCTGAAGACGGCTGGGAGCAGAAGCCAAAGGATTTGACAGGCCCCGCCGTGTGGAGTCAGAACAAAGAAGAGGTGCGCGACGTGGATCACGGCGAAGCAGAGACACGGCGCGAGCAGGGTAAATCAATCGAGGATGCAGGGGGGAAATCCGACAAACTATGAGCGCCCAGCAAAAAACACAGCATGCAGGAAACGGGCAGACCTCAGCGCGGCGCAATCCGCCGAAGGCGGTCGAGATACGCATTCGTCGGCGCGAAAAACCGGACTCGCCTCAATACTGGGAGACGTTCGAGATACCGTACCGCCCCAACCTCAATATCATCTCATGCCTGATGGAGATTCAGAAGAATCCCGTCACCAAAGAGGGCAAGCAGACGACGCCGCCCGTCTGGAATATGAACTGCTTGGAACAGGTCTGCGGCATCTGCACGATGATCATCAACGGCCGCGTCCGCCAGTCATGCTCTGCTCTGGTTGACCAGTTAGACCTTCCTATCACTTTAGAGCCGATGTCTAAATTCCCGAACGTGCGCGACCTTATCGTTGATCGCCAAGCTATGTTCGACCACCTCAAGCGAGTTCACGCCTGGATAGAGATAGACGGAACCTACGACCTTGGCCCGGGCCCGCGCATGGATCAGGAAGAAGTGTCGGAGCGTTACGCCTACTCGCGCTGCATGACGTGCGGCTGCTGCCTGGAAGCATGCCCGCAGTACGACGGCGATCAATACATCGGCCCGCAGGCCATCGCGCAGGTGCGACTGATGAACATGCACCCAAGTGGCAAGATGACGCGCGACGAACGCCTGGAAGCAATCATGGGCGACGACGGCATCACCAGCTGCGGCAACGCGCAGAACTGCGTCAAGGTCTGCCCGATGTCAATACCTCTGACCAAGGCCATCTACGAAGAGAATCGCGAGACGGTTGTTCACGGTCTGTTCGGCTGGCTGAAAAATTAATCTTCGAGCGGCTTATTACTGAGAGACTGAAGCGCAGTTGATGAGATAAACAACAACTGCGCTTTCGTGTCAGCATCGAGCCCTATTGTTTCCAATCCGTCCGACCATAAAGGTAGAAAATCCTGCGCTCCAGATAATCAAGATCAGGCATTCGAGTTGCTGGAAAAATCCTATCAGGAGCGCGATACATGGCTCGTCCATCTCAAGGTTGATCCGATGCTTGACAGACTTCGCTCAGACCCCAGGTATGCGAATCTGCTGGCCCGCATGAATCTCGCGTCCTGAACAGGACTTTAACCAGATCAGAAGAAATCTTCTTGCCATCAGAGGCCAACCTGTATAAACTCTGTTAAAGGCGGGATCGAATCTATCGCCTTTGCCTGAACACTCTCTCCAAAATAGCACGCCTCGGCAGGAGCTTTTGTACACAAAATGATGGAACCCGATTCTGTGATTGCGCAGAAGCAAGATTTACGTGCGCCAAACAAGGCGACTGGAACTGCTGCGGGAACAACTTCGGCGCGCATCAATGACGCGCACACACCGCAGGACATCCTGGATGCGATAGCGAGCGAGCGGGCATCGAGCCCAGTGCCCTTCGATTTTTGCAGTCTGGTCTTGCCCGCCTCCGACGGCACGGGAATTCGCACCTGGCGCGTGTCGGCGCACCTGGCGCGTGAGGAGACGCCGCATGATGCGGGAGCAAAGCCGCAGGTGCTTGATAAAGGCGAAGCGTTCTTCGCGCAGGTCTTGAGCGAGGGCACATCCAGGCTGATCAAAAACGTCGAGGTGAATACGAGCGCGGCCTGTGCTTTGGGGAGCGATGTGAGGTCGGCTCTTGCGCTGCCGCTGGTCTTCGGCGGCCACTGCTTCGGCCTTCTCTGTTTCGCGAGCTTACAACCCGACGTTTATAAGAACGGGGATGCGGAAAGGCTGACGGGTCTGGCCGATCAT
The DNA here is from genome assembly GCA_046714695.1 of Pyrinomonadaceae bacterium. Taxonomy (GTDB): domain Bacteria; phylum Acidobacteriota; class Blastocatellia; order Pyrinomonadales; family Pyrinomonadaceae; genus DASQYE01. Next base: position 32,219 of record JBKKAL010000286.1, on the reverse strand, counting down.
GCAGCGGCCGTGGCACAAGCCATACTGTTGCGCGAGCGCATGGAGATCGTGACGGAGACCGAGCGCGAAATCGCGCGTCTCAAGAGCGGCTTCGTCAATACTCTTGTGCGCGACATACGCTTTCCACTAACGAGCGTGCTCGGATTGCTCGAACTCTTTGAATCAAAATTGCAGGCGCGCGAACCCTTCGATATGGAAGATCGTCAACTGCTCGGCAACGCCCTGGAGAACGGCGACCGTATGCGTCGTCTGCTGGACGATCATCTGGAGGTGGCCCAGCAGCAGGACAGGCCTCTCACCCTTGAGCAGGAAGACGTGAGCGTGGCCGGACTGCTCGAAGAGGTAGCAGAGCCTTTGCGGGGCGAAGCGGCGCTGCGCGGCGTAGAGCTTAACGTCAATGTCAACATGCGCGCTCTCAACATGAATGTTGATGTCAGGCAGGCGCGGCGCGCGCTCTGTCATATCCTGACGGTGGCGCTCGACGCGACGCCGGACGGCGGCATCATTCAGATCGAAGCGCAGACGATCACGGGCACGCGCGTCGGCGACGAAGGACGACGCCTCGTCGTTATCAATGTGGCCGATTCCGGCAGAGGGATTCCCGCCGAAGAAGTGCCGTTCGTCTTCGATGCTTTCTGGCAGGCGAAGGATCATCGCGCGAACGTTGTGCGCGGCGTCGGACTTGCGATTGCCAAGCGCGTCGCCGCCGCACATGGCGGCAACGTCTCCGTTCGCAGCCAGATCGGAGTGGGCACTACCTATTCGATCATCCTTCCGGCAAGCCGACAGGTGACAGCGGAAAACATGCGGCGCATTCTGATCGTTGATGATGTGCCGGACATATTACTACTGCTTAGCAAGCTTGTGGCGCGGATGGGTTATCAGGTCGAGACAGCACCCGGCGCGAAAGAGGCTCTGGCAATATTAAGAGAGAAGCCTATTGATCTGCTGCTCACGGATTGGTCAATGCCGGGCATGAACGGCGGCGAGCTTATCAGCGCGGTCAAGCGCGAAGAAAGTTGGTCTGAAATCCCGACCATCGTGCTGACAGGCCACGATACGGAAGTGGAACGAACGGAAGCGCGCGTGGCCGGATGTGATCGTTTCCTCGTCAAGCCGATCAAGCGTGACGAGTTGCAGAGCGTCATCTCAGAGCTATTGGCAATATCTATCACCAAAACAGCAAGTTAAAAGAAAAAAGGTGAAAGGCAAAAGCGCGGACGAAACCATTTAATTAAAAGTGGTTTGCGGCCTGACTTTTTCCTTTTTCTTTTACCTTCCTTTATATTCCGAGCACGTTGATAAGCTCCTGAACGGACGCCGCGCTTTTTTGCAGTGCAATGCGTTCTTCAGTCAACAGGTTGATCTCGATGATCTGTTCGAGACCGTTCGCGCCGAGCTTACATGGCACACCAACATAGAGGCCGTTGACGCCGTACTCTCCTTCCAGATAGGCTGCGCACGGTAGAATCTTCTTTTTGTCTTTGAGTATCGCTTCCGTCATCTCGACTGCCGCCGCCGACGGGGCATAGTAGGCCGAGCCTGTCTTCAGCAGCGAGACGATCTCCGCCCCGCCGTTGGCAGTCCTTTTGACAATCGCATCGAGCTGATCCTTCGGCAACAATTCGGTCACAGGTATTCCTGCGCACGTCGAATAACGCGGCAATGGAACCATCGTATCGCCGTGGCCGCCGAGGACGAACGCAGTCACGTTCTCAACAGAGACATCCAGGGCTTCTGCCAGAAAGCAACGCATGCGCGCGGAATCCAAAACGCCAGCCATGCCTATGACGCGGTGCTTGGGAAAGCCCGAGCGCTTGAACGCGACCTGGCACATTGCGTCGAGCGGGTTGGAGACGATAATCAGGATTGAATCCGGCGAGTATTTAACGACCTGATCCACGACCTTCGAGACGATGTCCGCGTTCGTCTTCAATAGATCGTCGCGGCTCATGCCGGGCTTGCGCGGCAGTCCGGCGGTAATAATCACGACATCGGAATCTTTCGTCAACGCGTAGTCGTTGGTCGAGCCCAACATTCGCGCGTCGAAGCCTTCAATCGGTGCGGCCTGTGCCAGATCGAGCGATTTGCCCTGCGGCACGCCCTCCATAATATCAACCAGCACGACATCGCCCAGCTCTTTACTGGCGAGCCAGTGCGCGGCCGTCGCGCCGACGTTGCCCGCGCCCACCACAGTAATTTTGTTTCGTTTGCCCATCACTTTTGAGTCCTTTCGATAAAGTCAGCGATCAGCGATCAGTTTCCGGCTGCTCAATTGACGAGTCATTACTGATCGAAGGGCATGACATATTTGCTATTATTAGGATATGAAAGAGCGCGAGTGTACAGGCGCGCTGGCGCGGGTGTCAAGATAAGCAATCGGCTTGCGAGCAGACGTTCCTGGCTGCTCGGAGCACATCACACATAACTTTCGATGTTGTTTCATGAATGGATAAAGATGCTGTTCGGTGCTCCTGCGACTCGCGACATGCCATTCGAGCATTCGTCAGCCGGGACGCAAGACGACGATGAAAGCGATCCGTTCAATCCCTTCCCTGAGCCGGTTCGCATTGAGATCTGCGACGTGTTCGATCTGCACACTATTGCGCCGCGTGATGTAAAACGCGTCGTCGAAGAGTATTTGAGGGAAGCCCAACGGGCAGGCTTTCCGAGCGTACGGATTATTCACGGCAAGGGCAAGGGCGTGCAGCGCGAGATGGTGCGGAGCATTTTGGAGCGGACGCCGTTCGTTGTGGAATTTACAGATGCGCCGCCCGAAGCTGGCGGGTGGGGCGCAACCGTCGCCCATCTTTCGCCGCCCACATGAACACACTTGAAGTCCTGGATTTTTCTTTGGATTTAATTCCTGGGAAAGACCATTAGGTGCGGGATAAAATCGTCAACGACCTTGCAGGCTCCCTGCACATCCTGCGATTCAAAACGCACTTCGGTTCCCTTCCCGATTGAAGCGAACTGCTCCGGCTCTGTCGCTTGAATCTGTTGCAGAATCTGCTCAACTGTGATGGCCGGGAACTTGATCCCCGCGTCGAGCGAATCCAGATGGTAGCTTCGTACCAGCTTCGGCAGTTTTTTCCGGCACAGCTCCGAAGAGCCAAAGACATCGCCGCCTGCGAATCCATCATTGATAAAGGCGAAGAATCCGACCTGTTTCGCCTGGTGTGGAACTTCTTGCTCTAATTTTTCCGCATTTCCGGCGCGACTCTCGAAGATGTCGCTCATCGCCATCGTATCGCTCGTGACTTCCATGCGGTCGGCCTTCTCGGAAATGTCGTTCCAGATACGCGATTGATCGGCCACGTAGCTTCCAGTGGCGCGCAGGCTGCTTGTGACATCACGATGCTTTTGACGGCGCAGGCTCGGGTATGAAAAGGAATCTCCGGTCGCAAACTCTCTGGAGGTATAACGCCAGCGTCCCTGTTCGACGCAGGAGACAGGTGTGACGACGCTTGAATGTGCCGGGACGACAATCGTCGTATTGACGATCCGGTTCTGCTTGGCTCCGATCAATTCTTCGCCGTCGAGGATCAGGATATCCGAGAGCGACTTGTTGGTGACTTGCAAGTTCGGCACGCTTCCCTGTTCGGAGACCTCTGTAATCTCTACCATGTTCTGCTTGAGCGCTTCTTCGAGTTCTAAATAAGGGAGGGGTTTCTCCTCTCTGACAAAAAGCGGCGTGAGACGAAGCCCACCCGCGGCTATCTGTTCGCCCGTGTAAAGATTTTCGATAAAGCTGTTCAGTATTTTCATGGCATTACTCCTCTATATTACCTTCGGCCATTCGTACTTGAGGACGGTTTTATCAACGGGCTTTTGCCAGCAGATGAGGCTTGATTGGAATGTTCTAAGCCAAATATGGCAACGAGTCAATGCCCTGGCTCGCCAGCGAAAGCCCTCTCGAATGAGCGAGCGCAGGGGATGCTCTCAGGTATTAAACAGTGGCGGTGCGATCTTTAGTAATTCAAGAGGCTCGCGTGTTGCCGCCCGCATCCGGGCTCATATGCATCAACCGAGATTCGCGTGGCAGACAGGGCATACGCGATACTCCTGCTTCATCAACAGGCCGATCCAGAAAAGCGGAAAGCAGAAGAAAAGCATCAGGACAAATATCACCCAGCCTTCAGATGAGATTTTTTTCTCGACCGTGGGCAGGTACGCCGCTCCGCATCTCGGACACTTGTATCCGCTGCTGATTGGAGGAGCCGCATATTGTTGCTGCTGAGTCGCAGGAGCAAGCGGCCCGCTCTCGGCCCAGGCGTAGGGTGGCGGAGGCGTGTATTGCTGCTGCTGTTGTTGCGTCGCCTGTGGCTGTGCGTACAGGTTTGTCCCGCAGTACCGGCAGATGCGTACGGCGTCGTCATTCAATTGCCCGCAGTTGCGGCACGTAATCAATTTTTCTCCCCGGAGATTCGCTGGCCTGAGCGTGTAAAGCGGCGTTGCTTATCGCACATGAGCTTCTTAGCTCAATCGCTCGGCCAGCGCATAAGTTAACGTAAAAAGCAGATGCCAGCAAATAAAAAGAATGGAAAGGCCGACTCGGCTCGCGCTTGGCGGAAAACTCCCGCGCCTCTGGTTCAGCGATGGATTAATCTTCTCTGGTCTCTAAGACGGGCGAGGCCGCATTACCTTCAAAAATCTGCCTCAGATGATGTTTCATATGCCCGATGTAATCGCGAATCAGGTAATCCAGGGTGGTAGGCTCCGTCTCGGCCACCAATTTCCAGGCGATTTTGTGCAGGCTGTGTGCGTGGTGCATTTTGCCTAGCCTGGGCTCAGGGATTTGCGAGATCAGGTGAAGCAAATGGACGTTGTACATCTTCCACAGCTCGATCAAGTGCGGCCACGACGCCTCTCTGTAATGCTGCACGGCGACCCAGTTCTCCTGCTCATAGCCGGGAAAAACAAGGTCTTCCTGAAACTGCGCCAGGACAAAACGTTGGTGATTATTCGCGGCGGAATCAATCAGATGACCGACAATCTCTTTCGGCGACCACTTTCCCGGAGCGCGCATCGCCTCGCTCTGCGCCTCCGTCATAGAGCGCAAACGCTCCGCAGCGCTCTCAATAGTCAGTTTGAAGTCTTCGAGGGCATCATCCATTTCCCATCACCTCACAAACTACAGCGCGTTCGAGCTTTGAAATATTCCGGTGCAGAAACCGTCTGCCCTATCGCCTCAGCAAGCCATCCCTTAGTTTTTTTGTTGACATTGACATTTTACAGGAATAATTTCGCCGCGTCTTCAGCCATTCCTGACAATCACAAGAGGCAGTCTAATCTGATCCTACAACGTCCGTGTATCAATTGAAGCTGCTCGGTTTCATCAAGTATTATCTCAGTTGAATGCGCGGCGGCGTCAATCGTAGCGAAGGTGAATTAACTTAGGAGTCGTACATGATCAAAAAGATAAAATCATTGGTACTGTTTGTGATAATGACATCAGGGTTTTTAACCCTGAGCGCCAACGCTCAACAGATAGCAGATACCTCTTTCAAGCCGCCTATCCATGATCCAGCATATCGAGTAGGACGTGGCCCGGTCGTCATGCTTGACGAAGCTCATTTCAACTTCCATACAGCGGAGGGCCGCTACCAACCTTTCTCGGAATTGCTTCGTCGTGACGGGTACGTCGTGAAAGCATCAAGTTTGAAGTTTAGTAAAGCTTCCTTGAAAGGCGGCCAGATACTTGTCATTGCCAACCCGTTGGCTGAGCGTAATCAAACCGATTGGTCTCTCCCAACACCTTCTGCATTCTCGGATGAGGAGATAGAAGCTGTTCGCGATTGGGTCAAAGGTGGCGGCTCGCTATTATTGATCGCCGACCACATGCCTTTTCCAGGCGCGGCAGAAAAACTGGCATTAGCATTCGGCGTCCGATTTAGCAATGGCTACGCCGTAGACCCGAAAGCGCAAGGACCTATGCTATTCAAACTTTCTGATGGATCACTCAAGGATCATCCGATCACAAGAGGCCGGGCAGATGCTGAAAAGGTAGACTCGGTGGCGACTTTCACTGGCTCGGCGTTTCAAGTTGATGGGAATGCGCAGCCCTTGCTCGTTTTTGGCTCGACTGCAATGTCTTTAATGACTTCCGTGGCCGGGCAGATTACAAAGGAAACCCCTCGCGTTCCTGTGAAAGGTTGGTATCAGGGTGCAGTTATGCGATTCGGGAAAGGACGCGTGTGTGTGTTTGGAGAGGCGGCAATGTTTTCCGCTCAGCTTGCGGGACCGAACAGGAATCCAATGGGAATGAACGCCCCGATTGCAGCACAGAATCCTCAATTTCTATTAAATGTAATGCACTGGCTTTCCGGCAAGTTGAAGGACTCTAAAAAGACAAGATAATTGTTAACTGCTAAGTTGCGCCCAGAGCGATGCCCTACAATTCATTCAACCGGACTCGCAACCAGCGCCGCTCTCATCTTTGATGTTGATAGCTCGCCGGTGAATTTGAGCCTTATACTGCTTTTTCTTTTCTAACAAAAACGGAGGAACAAACAATGCGGATAGCCAAAGAAGACATACCCGTTAAAATTGATGTGCCGGGTGCCGTAGCCAGACAAGAGACGAATTTCGGCGATGCCACCGGGTACGGCAAAATCAGCGGTGAATACTTTTCTCTCGGCTCTGGCACGGACATCGCCCCGCTGCTTCAAGGACTGAAGGGCGACTTGTGCCAGTCGCCGCACTGGGGCTACCTCCTACAAGGTGAAATCACCGTCACCTACGCAGACGGCACACAGGAAGTAGTCAACAGGGGCGACCTGTTCTACTGGCCGCCGGGACACACGGTAAAAGTCGGCGATGATGCCGAGGTCATCCTGTTCAGCCCGCAGAAAGAGCACAGCGAGGTCATAGATCACATGCTGGGCAAAATGGCTGGCTGACCTGTATCCAAAGGGCGGTCTAACAACTGATTCAACCGGAGCGAAATCAGCTTGCCTCTCATTCGCAAAATCGAGGGCCTGGTTAGATACTTCCCGCCCGGTTGAGTCGGGCGTTAGCTGGCTTTTGTCTCTCAAGAGTCAACCAATTTTCAGACGCAACATATGAGGCAAATATTTAACTGGCTCATTAAACAGGAAAAGCTTCTCATAGCATTGACTTTTGTCCTGATGGTTGCTCTTGTCTTACAGATAAGATTTTGCGGCAGCAATGTCGGCTCAGACGCAACAGTGTCTCGCAATCAAGCGGAGACAAGCCCTCCTGTGCATACTTCAGCCTCGCCGAGCGGTTTGACGGGCATTTGGGAGATGAGCGTGCAGAAGAAGAGTGGAGGGGTGCAAAATTGGACGCTCACGCTCACTCAGAATGATGAGTCATTATCCGGGATCATCAGGTCAGAAGGAGGGGATTTACCTGTCAGTGGAACCATCAAAGGTAATGAGATCAGTTTATCGGCAAGGCGCTTCGGCACAACCGTTGAGTTTCCAGCGAAGTTCGACGGGAACACGATGACGGGAACGATGCATGCGCTAACGATCAGTCGTCAGTGGACAGCTAAACGCAGATAAAGTTGGACGATTTAATAGAGGGCGCCAGCTAACACCTCCTTCAACCCGACACCTCGATAGCATGGCTTTACGTATTTGTCTTTTGAAACTGGATGGAATGCTGCATGGCGCTTCCTTTCGTTATCCGCCATCTTTTTTGGGAACTCTTTTCCACCTTTAACTGAATTATGATTGTCGTCTGGTAAATCTTGAAAAGAGGATTCCCTAAAATCATGCCTGTGTTGAGAGTCGCCTTGTTCGCGTCAATCATCTTGTTGTTTTCTTCTCTCCCTGTCTTCGCTCAAAGTCCGTTTCAGACGACCGTGACGAAGAATGTGGCCGTTGATGTGCCGATGCTGTTTCGCGGCACGATGCCCGCCGTCGAGGTTATGGTTAACGGCCAGGGGCCTTTTCTGTTTGCCATAGATACCGGTGCGCAGGGCATGGCTCGCGTTGATTCGACGCTCGTCGAAAAACTAAAACTTCAGAGCGTGGGGAAAATGCGGGCCAGCGACGGCTCAGGACAAAACATCAGGACTCTGGACGTGGTCGAGCTTGATTCGATTGCATTCGGGGGAGTTAAGTTTCAAGCGGTGAGGGCTCCGACGCGCAACTACAACCTGTCTCCGAACAGTCAAAAGATAGATGGCATCCTCGGCTTCAACCTGTTTGCAGATTACCTGCTGACCCTGGATTATCCAGCGAAACGCGTTCGCCTTGAGCGAGGAGAGCTGCCCAAACCGGACGGCGCAGAGATCATCAGCTTCGAGAATCCGAATGGAATTCCCATCGTTGAACTCTTTGTGGGCAGCGCTAAGGTTAAGGCCCATATAGACTCCGGCAACACCATTGGCGGATTCGTATTGCCAACCCTTCTGGTCGAGAAATTGACTTTTGCAGCTTCGCCCAAGATAGTCGGCAGAGCCAGAACCGTCAGCAACGATGTTGAGATCAAGGAGGGTCGTCTAAAAGACGGAATCCGTCTGGGCCGCTTCGAGTTTACAGAGCCGACTGTGGTGTTCCCTGCGCTTTCCGATGACGCTAATATAGGCGCAAAGGTGCTGCGTGAATTTGCCCTCACATTCGACCAGAAGAACAAACGCCTGCGCTTAAAGAGAGATGAACAACCGAAGGCGGCGGAGCAGCAGCAGACTGCCGCAATCAACTCGTCCGATTTAAAAGATTATCCAGGACGCTACGGAGAGCGCACGATCTCTTCAGAGGACGGCTCGTTATATCTACAACGCGAGGGCGGGCCAAAGTTAAAGCTGGTTACTGTTTCAAAGGACGTATTTACGCTGGCGGAAGTTCCCGAAGCTCGGATAAAATTCGTGAGAGACGAGAGCGGAAATATAATGGAGTTAAGCGTGTTGAATAGGGCCGGAGAGTGGGAAAAGTCTAAGAGAGCACAGAAATAAAATATGTGAACTGCTTCTCTCTTCTATTCCCAGCCATGCCCTTTGAGAAATTATTCTAGCCGCCGTCTCAACATCATTCCTTTCATGCCTATCTTTACAAATCAGGTAGAATGCCGCGCGGCGCGGCTAAAGCAAAGCGTCAGTTTGACATTATTCAAATAAAAGGAGACGACCACATGCCCAGCCTTACCGCCACGCCACCAGACTCAAACGAATATGCGCCGTATTATGGAAAGTATCTCGCTCTTGTCCCGGCGGGCGATGTGATTGAGACTCTGAGCCGCCAACTCGACGAGACGCTCTCATTATTGCGCGGCCTCTCCGAAGATCAGGCCGCCTCGCGTTACGCACCCGGTAAGTGGAGCATCAAGGAGGTGGTCGGGCACATCCTCGATACCGAACGCATCTTCGCTCATCGTGCCTTTCGCTTCGCGCGAAACGATCAGCAGCCGCTGCCGGGTTTTGAACAGGATGATTACGTCGCGGCAGCAGCGTTCGGCAATCGTCGCTTGAGCGACCTGGCCGACGAGTTCGAGCATCTCCGCCGGGCTAATTTGTGCTTATTTGCCTCTCTGGATGAGACGGCATGGCTCAGGCGCGGAGTGGCGAGTGAAACGGAAGTGAGCGTTCGTGCGCTGGCATTCATTATGGCCGGGCATGAGGCGCATCACATGCAGATTGTGAGAGAGAGATATTTGTAAAGGATCACAATGTATGAAGGATGTGGAACTCAAACGCTTCGACGCGCCGGACGAAACGCGGCTCTTCGAGAAGGGCAGGTTCGAGATCGTCCACGTCGGGGGCTTAAGCATCGGGAGAGCGACCTACGAGCCAGGCTGGAAATGGTCTGTGCATGTCGGCCCACAGGCCGGAACTCCATTGTGCGGGGTCGAGCATGTCGGGCTGGTTATCTCAGGGCACGCCGTCGCAGCGATGTCGGACGGGCGAATCATTGAATTAACGCCGGGTAACCTATTCTATATACCGCCCGACCCGCATGATAGCTGGGTCGTCGGCGACGAGCCTTACGTCTCGCTGCATTTTCTAGGCGCGGAGCATTATTCGAAATAATCTTGTGCGTGCGGGAAAGTTTGAATTGAGGGGAAATACTGGTGCCCCGGCAGGGGACACCTTGCCCACGCCCCTCGGCGTCCGACCCTGGAAGTCGCAACGACCCACAGGAGAACTGCTCCGAAGATTACGGGGAATCTTTATTGTTTCCGGTCGGCTCCTTCCACTCCGAACGGCACGAACGGCCTTGAAGCAGAAACAGGCTGTCCTGACAGGTCTCTATAATGGGATGAGTTATGACGCCGCGACTAAAATGAAGGCGAGCGCGGTACCAAAGGCCAACACTGGAACAGCCCATGATAGGTAACTGAAAAACTGCTCTTGAACATATCGCCCAAAGAGTCGCATCGGAATGTTGTAACGATAGAGCAGGACTACTATAGCCAGACCCAGACCCAAGGCCACATAGTTCAGACCAAACAATCGTGTGACCGTATTATCACCTGTGGACACGGAACTATACGCTGCGTTGATCGTGAAGTTGAGGGCAATGACCGCGAATAAGCCACCGATAATGACATTGGCCAATTCAAAGGCATCAATCGCGAACTCTCCCTCTTCGGTGTTGTTCATCCAAATTGCGAGCAGCGGAATCAAGAGCGATGCCAGGAGCGGGATGAAAACCGGTGCGACGACCTTGCCGGAGTCCCTGGCTACGGTGAGCCCCACGACCAAACCTGAGTGAAACCCTCCATACCAACCTGGCTGAGTGTATCTCTTGATGTTGACGAGGCCAAGAGTCCACCCATCGATGGAGAGATCTTGTGCCGGGCGGCTGAAGTCAATGTCCTCTTGTAAGACCACGAGCGAGGCCTCGCCGGTGGTTTCACGGCGCACGGTGACCTCGACGCCCAGCGTCTGTTTATCAAACGGAAAGGCGCCGGAGTCTATGGGAATAGTAAACTGCCCGGTAGTGCGTTGCATCACCTCGACCCAGCCGCTGGGAAAGATGCGGAGGCTGGTTGTTTGATACGATGGGGATTCTTTGAGGTTGGTGAAGGCGACACCCGGTAGCCAGACCTCTTTCAGCTTCTGGTCAGCCTTTGGGCCTCTGTACTCCTGAAAGCCGCGTGGGGTTGTTTCTGCGGGGTAACGCAGGCGAGGGTCCTCCCAGCGGAGCCGCATATCAACGGTGCCGTTGAAGGTGCCTTCGTTATCATCGAAGGCAGTTATGCTTTGAAAGTAGAGACCCACCCGCACCATCACAGGAAGCCCCTTCCCGAGCGGCAGGCTGGTCAGGTCTTGTGTGGGTGGCTGGCCCTCTGGCTGAACTTCGACGCGCTGACTGCCCGCCGGCAGAGCGGTGCTGGTCGGAGGCTGCTGCGCGGCGGCGGCGATTTGTGCAACAAAGAGTAAGAGCAAGGCAGTAAAGATTCTCATTCAGTCTCCCTCTTGTTGGCGCTGCGGCGCATCTCCTCGTATTGTTGCGCAAGGCCCTTTAGCTCGTCACACAACATGTCGGGTTCAGGGATCTCGCGGCTCTCTTCTCCGGTCGAGAGCGTGGCGAAGCGAGAGGTGATGACCTCCAGCGGGCGCAGCAGGGTTCCGCGAATGATGATGAGGGTGACGCCAGCCAAAAGGACAATCGAGAAGAGCGCAATCAGAGCTTGCCAAACGAAAGCGCGCCCCCTGGAAGAGCGAGAAGCGCTGAAATCGCTGGTGGCGGCCACCATGCCGAGGACATCCCCTGCGCCGTTTCGCAGAGGCACCAGCACGATGCCGTAAGTCACTCCGAGGTCTTCGCGGGTATATTGAGTGTTCTCCGTGGTGTTGAGATCTTTGTCTGAAACGAGCGACTGAAAGACGGCGGCGTTGGTCGAATGAAAGCGGATGAATTTACCGACGCGATTCTGGTCGCTGAAGATGCCGGGGTCAATGCCCTTGGCAAATTCATGTAGAGACTTTTCGTCGATAAAGACGGCCATCTCGATGTTATAGGCGTTCTTCAAGTTATCAAGTACGTCCTCGAAAGAGATACCAACTTCAAAGCTGCCGATATGTTTCTCTTGCGGATCAAGCATGGGAACCACGCCAAAGACAGCCGGGCCAGAGCGAGCGATGGCGAAGCCCTTGCGAGAGATTTGGTCGCGGTTCACTGCGACGACAATGGGGCGGAATCGGCTTAGGTCATCGCCAAAGTCCTCAGGAGCATGCAGACGCAGGAAGGAGGTCGCGGGTAGCGAGTGGAACTGGGCCTGATCAACGCCGTACTTATCCTTCTGCTCGGTGAACATTTTTGAATACTCACCCAGAAGGCCAGCGCGATCCTGGGCGGCGAAGAGAGCGCGTGCCCTCGGGAGATCAGCGATCAGAGCGGCGCGAGCCAGGGCACGATCTTCGGCGCCCTTGAGGTTGAATGCGACGATAGATTGCATGAGGGTAAATTGCTTCTCTTCAACAGATGAAATCATGTTGGTAAAGAGAAGGCTTGAGATAATTGAGGCCGCCACAACCACAAGAGCTATCGCGCTGATCAAGACGAGCGGCGCGCTTCGACGAAACTTCATAGAAACTCCTTAGTTGATTAAGAATATGGTTGAACCCAGAACAGTATTATTCGATTGAAATCAATTCCGTGGGATATGCGAATCGCACGAGGTCGAGCGATTCCCAACGCCAGTTGAGCCTCTAACGCCCGGCATCACCCGCCGCGCACACAACCTCGAATCCATCCAAGTCTCGCGCATGAAAGCCACGCTATTCGCGGTCGGGTGCATGCCGTTGTTAGCTGGCGGCGCGCGCCAAGCGGGTTTGGGCGAAATGCAGAACCGCCCCCAGCCCTACCCCCAGGCACAGCCCGTACACGCCCCCCCACAGCAGCATCCCCGTGCGCCCGCCGACTGCATCGTTAAGCGCCGAGCCGAGAAAGTACCCGACGGAGTTTGCGACGAACAGCATGGCCGACAAGTTCAAGGCTGAGCGCGCCACCCCGAATCCAGCGGCGAGCACTAAACCCATTAGAAGAGACCCGACGAGCGACCCAACCCATTCGCCCGCGCCACCACGCAAGACGAAATATGCGCCGACCCAACCCGCAGCGTAAGCTAAAAAAGCCAAACCGAAGAGCAGATAGAACCTCGGCAACCGCCAGCGGCCGATGACCAGTAAGCCCATGACTCCACCGCCTAACAGGATAAAAAGAGCGGTCCATGCGAGGTAAGCGCCCGGCAACCCGAGCTGTGTGTACATCCACCTTTCAGCGAAGGCGACGGTGGAGAACACACACAAACTCACGAGACAGAAACCCAGCCCGCCGGTCAGAAGAGACCGGGCGAGAGATGGGACGAGATCGAGTCGCATGGACGTGCCGCCGCCACCGGCCGATTCGGAATGTTTCGCAGTCATAGACAATCACCCATCTGGCTTGACCTGGAGCCAGCTAACGCCCGTATTAACCCGCGCCGAGCATGGAGCATTCAACATGAGGGAACAAGACAACGATGAAAGAGATGCTATCGAGGCGTCGGATTCAATGAGTTGTTGTGCGGCGCACATCATTAGAACAGACGACCATTTATTGTCTTTCTTACCCTTACATATTGTTTAAGCTCTGCCTTCTGTTGAGGGTTCAACGGAAGGTCGTCAATCGTTCGGTACACGTTTCTCTTGATGAGATAGCTCGGAGTGGTACATTTCTCTCCCCACGCTGCTAAACCGTTTGGATAGCCGTCAAAGTTAGTAGTACTCAAATTAAATTCATATACTCCCCTATGGACGTCAAATATGATGTTGTACTTAATCCTATTAAATGTGCGCGATATAACTAACCCAAATCCGCCGCTGGCACGGTCGTTAACCTCATAATCATGATTCAATCTCATGACCGTGGCTATCTGCCGTAGATCGTATGACTGACTCAACTTCTGATTGTGCCCATTATCAGTAGGGACTGAGATGGATTTATATTCGCACCTCTTAACTAATAGAGGCTGGGCACGCGAACGACGATGGCGAGTTTGAGCATGACATAGCTCACTGGTTAAACTGAAAATAAAACATGAAGCAACAAACATGTAAGCATATCTTTTCATTTCTCCTCCTGAAGTTCGGTTGGAGCTAGTAGCCGCCAAACGCCCGAATTAACCGGGCGCGCCCACAACATCAGAATCATTCAAGTTGTCGGATGAGAGCCGCGCTATTGCCGCTCCAGTTGAATGAGTGGTTAGATGCGCCTTCGCTTACAAGGCGTTCTCGGCTTAAATACCTCTTCTTATAATTTACTCAACTGTGTATCTTTGGTCTTCTCAAGATACTTGTGTCCGCTCTTGAAGTATGCGCCGACATTCCCATTCAGGTGCTTTGACCATGCGGGATTGCTTTCGCCGCGCACCCACGCGAACAACGCTAAAGCATAACCGACCATCTCCGCTGTCATGTAACCCCGGCGCTCAGTTTGCCAACCCTGAGAATAGGCATCAGTCCACTGCCTGAAGCTAAACACACTATTCCCTGTAAACACTCCCAGTCCGAAAAAGACCGTCAGGAGATCGGTCAATGGCTCATGATCTTCGTAACCAGTGTGTACTCTACCTTCACCGAGTAGCCGCACATGCCCCAGTTCATGAGCGACCGTCGCGACCAGACACACTGGGTCGCTCACTTGAGAGGACTCTAGGCTAACGACGAATCTGCCTCGGCGCTTCAGGTAATGACCGGCAACACCGCCATGCGAGGATTCGTAGGAAGGAAGGCTACGCTGTAGCCCGCTGTTATGGTCGGTGAAGAACTCCAACTCTACTCGGTCGGGATTTACGCCCATGTAGCCACACACTCGATTAACTAAGGCGTGAACGTCATCTTCATCTTCCGAGAATGTCTCAGGGAAGAATTCATCTGTGGGCAAGACAACCATCACACTCCGAAGGGTGTCGGAGCCAAACTCCTCAATAAGCCAGAGCATGGACTCTTCTATCCATACTTTGTCTGCCGCCTCAACTGGACATTTTGGAGTGAACCACTGCATTCGCAATATTTCCGTTAGTATCTACTTTTTCTCAGAACATGGTAGCTTCCAACGCTTGAGATGACGTGGGGCGAAACCGGCTACGAGCAAGCAACAGGAAACAAGACAACATGAAAAGAAAGTAGCTGTTTCGCCCTCACGTCCAAGGACTTGTTGGGCGGCGCGTGGAATGCTACGGATTGCCTTTAAGTTTTCTTAACGCTTCAATTCCACTTTGGTTGTTAGGATTCAATTCAACAGACTTTTCATAAAACTTGATTGCCATTTCTTTGTTTCCGCTTAACATATAGGCTTCGCCCAGGCTGTCGTAAGCATTTGCCGAAGTTGGATAGGCTTCGACATTTAACTTGAAAATTTCGATGGCTTGAGTGAACCGTTTTTCGTTGATGAGCTTATATCCTACTAACCGATTCAAAAAATCTTCGCTGAAAATCGGTTGTTGCGGGTCTCTCGCTCTATATTCGTTGTATAGCTTAACGGCTTGCTCAAATCCCTGCTGTTCCAAAACTCTCAGGAACTTTTCTTCTGTCGGCGGAACTTGCTTTGCGTCGCGGGTTTCAAATTTAGCGAAGTTTCCGCCAACGCTGTTTTCTTGGGGACTGCGAGCAATAAATTCTAAACCGCCTTTGTCTTTCTTCAAATGAGCGTTAAAGAAATTCAACACATAGCGGCAGATTGTCTGATAACCGCGCTTTGCCGCGTCGGGCGCTCTCGTTTGCGTAGAGGCAGACTGCGCGGCGAACATCGGGAAACTGGAAAAATCCTGATGCGCCATTCCCGCCATTTCCAGCCCGTAACGATTCGAGTATTTCAGGGCATCAAAAACCGCTAAATTCGTTGCCGGTTCGACTCGATATAAATACAACCACGAAACGCGCATTCTTGTCGGGTGATAATAAGGCGACTCCGTTGCTAATTTGATAAACGGCGTAACTCCGAACGTCGGGTCAAGCGTAACTAACGCATCAACATCATTGTTTCGCGTAACCAAATTTAACGCGGCGACTCCGCCCACGCTGTAACCGATTGCGCCCAGATTGTTACGGGCAATGTTGGGGAAATCGCGCATCGCGCCAATAGCATATTGAAGGTCGAGAATTTGCGTTTCCAAATCAGCCGGACTGGGAAACTTCAAATTCACGTCAAGCGAAGTCGCGCCTAACTGCGGAACTGTGATGACAACGTAACCGTGACTCGCCAAATACTCGCAAAGCACAACATTATCCTGTGAGTTGTTGTTAAGACCGGCAGAATAAACGACAAGCGGGAAAACTCCCTTTTCCGGCGCGGCATTTTGCACAGCAGCCATTCGGGTCGTCATCAAACGATCAAATTCTTCGGCTTTGAGATTAGCACGAAGATTACCGACATCACGCTTTTCAAGCAGACGGTTCAGTTCTGTGAAAACTGCGTTTTGAGCCATCGAAGGCAGATAATCTCGATAAAGCATTCGGGGCTTGTTGGTCTGTCGCTTCGCTGGATACCAAACGCTAATTCGCACAGGGCGACTTCTGCCCGTTGCGAGCGGGTAGCCGTTGAAATCTTCCGTCACCTTCCAGCCTCTTGAATAGTCCTGCTGATAGATAAACTTAAAACCAACGCCGTAAGCACCGGATTCGAGTTCGCCCCACAAAGCAGAAGTTTGAGCCTTAGAGTAAGAGGCTACGACAACAATGAGTAGCAAAATGAATATAGTTTTAAGCATTAACTGTGTAAATTTGCTCGTTCTCATTTTTCTACTATACACCCAGGATAGCCGCCCAACGCCGGGGATAACCGGCGCGCCCATAACCCTGAAGATGAGAGGCCCGCTGGATGTGCGTCCGGTTCATCCCCATGTTAGATGGCGCGCCCCGCTAATGCCCACCACCCGCATAATACATACCAACCCATACTATGAACAAAACGAAGAGGATTAAGCTCCCATAGACGATGACTCTCACGACTGACGTAAGAGCGCTCTTGGTCCCATGCTTTGAGAGACGCCATAGCCCGGCCACCACAGCGACGATAACCAAGACCACTGGCGGGATTATGAAAATGATGTCGACGCCGTCAATCATACCTATCCAAGTGGGCTGTTAGTTGGCGGATGCGCAGACTAAAATAAGGTAGCCATCTAACGCACGAATTAACCGGCGAGCTATCAACTTCAAAGATAAAAGACTTGCTGATTGCGAGTCCGGTTCAATGATTTGTTAGGCCTGGCACAGTGCGTAATCACTGCTTCGGGCGCTTGAAATAGAGTGCATTAAACGTACCTTGTCTAATTTCAAGTGGCCCTTGCCCAACCATCTCCCAACCTTCTGCTCCAAGCTTTGCCATTGCTTTCGCCGGCCCATTCTTTTCCAAAGCAGCATCTTCAACCTCTATTACTTGTACCCCTGAATCTCGAAAATAGCTGATCCAATAGATGCCTCCTCTATTTGACCCTACATAGGCCGCTTTCGTTAATGCGCAATACTCCCACTTTTGTCCAAGGGCATCCTGCTGAGCTTGAGCCGATGTCGCAACAAGCAATCTGTTGGAGATAGTTCCACCGATCAAGGCTGCAACTATCGCTAGACTTATCATTAGCGAGTACCATTTGCCGTTCATAAAATCTCCTTATGTTGTTGAGTTACTTAAATAATATCATGTAGGTTTATCTAGTCGAGAAAAGGCCCCGCATACACATGAGGTCTAACGCCCGAATTAACCGGGCGCGGCGAACCGCGATAACAACAAAGTCTCGCGCATGAAAGCAATGCTATTCGCGCTCCGGTTGAATGAGTTGTTAGTCGGCGCTTTCCGCACTCCCATACTTTCAATATATTATCTTGCGGTCTTTTATGACCGAGCTTATACTGTTGCTCTGGTACATTCGTTGCCATAGCTGGCATTGAACTATTTACTGCTATTTAGAGTAGCACTGTAAGTTTGCTCATGTTGTTTCGTGTCTCGAATGAAAACCGAGGATTCTCACATCCCAGACATCAGTATTCTAGTTACCTCCTTATAATATAAGGTGCGTATGATTAAACTCAATGTAGAGCATCGTCGACAGTTAATAAAAATATTGGAGTCCCTGCCGCTTCTTGGCACATATCGCGGTCGTCTACAGATACTTCAATCGGCGGGTCTGGAAAAAGTTATTCCTCAAATAGACTTGGAGGGTGAGCCGTTCGTAGTCGTAAGTCAGATTGTGCAAGTTCTCGAAGTTTACGGTCGGATGTCTTACGAGCACGAAGCCCTGGGCGTCTTTTTAAATACGGTCAAAGAATTTATAGGCGGCGCTGAAGAAAATAGAGAGTTCATCGAATCCCTGATGAAGCAGTACGGTTTGATGACGCCCGTCAAAAGACAGGAGGAGCTTCGAGACTGGCAAGGACAAGAGGATTCGCAAGGGGCCCTCGAAAAAATAATCGGAGAGAATACGCTCCGCCATATCTCTTTCTTACAAAGAGGTCTTGAAGTTTCACGCGCGGTGGCATTGCTTGATGTCAGCGAGTGGGTCGGGACGGGCTTCATGATTAGCCCAAACCTGTTGATAACGAACAACCACGTATTGCCCGGCAAAGAGTTTTTACCTCGGACAAAGATACGATTTAACTACCAACTAACTTTCAACGGAGCGGAAGAAATAGTCCGGGAATATATGCCGGCGGAAGAAGGGCTTTTTCATACACAACCCACGCTGGATTATACAGTCGTTGAATTGAAGGGGTTCCCAGGGAATGATTGGGCCATATTGCCTTTAAGTAGAGAACTGCCTTCACCGGACAGTAGAGTGAACATCATTCAACACCCTGCGGGGCAACCGAAACAGATTTCTCTCCAAAATAACTTCGTAGAGTATGCTGATTCGACCAGGGTTCAGTATCTTACTTCAACATTAAACGGCTCGTCCGGGTCCCCGGTTTTTAATGATAATTGGCGAGTGGTTGCCCTGCACCACGCGGGAGGAATGCTGGTAGAACCTGGGACGAAACGCGCATACTTTCGGAACGAAGGGATAACTATGGCCGCGATACTGAATGACCTTCCATCGAATATCGTTCAACAATTAGGGCTATGAGAAAGACCAAGGATGGCAATCTCACGCGAACTTCTCATTAGAATACGAGACTTTCTTGTCCCTCACAATTTCCTCGGGCATTGGAATGGCCGGAGAGCGATATCTCTACAGGCAGGTCTTGATGATGAGTTGATGAATCAGGTTGACTTTGAGGGGCCGACAGATGAGTTTCTCACCTTATACCTTAAAGCTCTATCGAACTACGGGAAATTAAAGGATAACCGTGACGCGCTTGAAGCCTTCCTTGAAGCGATGAAAGACAAAGTAGGCGCGGATGATAAAGTAGCCATTGACGAATTTATTAAAAGCTGGAGGGAAACTAAGGATAAAAGACGTATTGCCTGGCCCAAGCCGCCAATACGACCTTGGCTGCTTGTTCCCGTCGCCGTTGTCATTGGCCTCGCCCTAATTTACGTATTGTTTGCGCGAAGAATTACTCCAGCCAGCGTTCCCATCAAAGAGATGGAAAACAAAACTGCCTATCAAGATGATATTAATGCCTTCGAGTATGACAGCGCGGCGCGGCGGCAGGATGACATCACCTTCAGGTATATTGTCGGAACCGTTGAGTCGCCTATTCAAACGGCGACAAAGCCTTTTACATGGTCATTGTCAACGCGTCCCGGCTTGAAGATGTTAGGAAAAGCCTATAGGGTGACAAGCCAAGGGTCAAATGACTTACAATACACCATCAACGCTGATGGCTCTCTGGATTTTACGGTTCCGAAATGCGAAAAGGGTGATAAATTGGTCGCGATAATACGCGTCAGTTGGGATGAAGGTCAAGCGTTCGAAGATTTAAAGCAAGTAGCTCACATAAAGCAAATACTAACGTCCAAAGCTAAATAAAAAGGGCTTTATCTATGCGTCATACTTCGTCTCTGATAGTGCTGGTAATCTGTGCAGCGGCCTATATATTTTTCTCTCCCCTCAAGATGATGGCGCAAACCCAACAGATAAGTGGGCAGGTCTTAGATAAAAATAATAAGGGTGTCCCCAAGATAAAAATAGCAGTCAAGAGCGGGTTAGTTGGCGTCGCGAGCGGCGAGACGGATAGCCGAGGTAACTATTCAATACCCTATCAAGCGTCGGGGCCGATTACCGTCTTATATATCGGGAACACCGAATTTTTGCCGAGGATTGAAGAAAATTTAGTTGGAACGATTAATTTAAACGTTATATTAGATAAGAGAGGCGAAAAGCTTAATAAAAGCTCGGCGAAGAATGTGATTGAAGCCTTAGAGTATCTTGATGAGCTGAGTGAGTTTCGCGAAGAATCTTTGGAGTACGCCAAAGCAATCAACCCATCGGATTTCCCGAAAGAGTTTCAAGAAAAAGTGTTTCAGCGAAATATTCTGGCACGTTTAGATGATGCGGAGAAGCGCGCTACAGCGGTTGCCGCCCTCAGTGAACGTTTAGGACAAGTTGAACAAAACAATCAGAGTTTGTCTGGCCAGATTGATGAGTTGGCTGCCGTTTCCAATGCGGCGAAGGGTGGAGCGAAGGCAGCGCAGGAGACCGCCGATGCTGCCGTTGCAGGCGTCAACGCGACCAACGACCGTATCTCGGCTCTTGACGACTATGTGATCCAGCTAAGCGCAATAGTTATCTTCAACACCAGCAGTTCAAACCTAACGCCGCAGGCGCTAAAACAACTAGATGAAATAGCTCTGAAGGTTGCCAAACTTAGGGGCTATAGAATAGAGATTTCAGGCTTCGCTGATGCAGGCGGAAGCAGCCAACGTGGAGTATTACTTAGTCAACAACGTGCCGAAACAGTAGCGCGTTACTTAACTGGTAACCATGAGATACCTTTGTTACGCATTCTTCCACCCACAGGCTACGGCGAGGCGCGGGCCATAGATAACAAAGCACTCGACGAAAAGCAGAGAAACAAAAATCGTGTAGAGGTTAAAGTTTTGGTCAACCGAGGGATCAACCAAGGTAGTCCCACTATGCAGGTGCCGCCCACAAATTCGGAACCATAAATTATTAATGGGGCTAGAGTCGCTAAAGTGGATATTTTCTCAGCAACTTTAGCAACTCGGCATACAAGTTAGAGTGGCGCATATTGAAGCGCCATTCACATTCTTTCAAGTGCAAGTAAAAAGTATGCGGCGCAATCCCATGAAACTTCTGCAAGCGATGCTTGGCAAAGCTCCAGAAGCTCTCGATCCCGTTGATATGGTGCGTGCCCCGCGCAAACTCGTTCTTTCCGTGATTGACTCTGTAATGCTTCGAGTAGCCGACATCAACCAGGCCGTCGTAGCCGCGCCACCAATCACTATGGATGACCGTCTCGGGAGCAATACGACCGCAAATAATAGCCTGCAAAGTGGCCTTCGAGCAGTCCGGCACAATCTCGGTGTAGACCTTTCCGTTTCTCTTCAAGAGTCCGAAGACAGGAGTCTTGCCGCTGGCTCCGCGCCCGCGTTTGCCTCGAACCCGGCGAGCACCGAAGTAGCATTCATCAACTTCGACCTCGCCGGAAAATGGCGAAGCACGCTCGCACTCTTGCGAGAGACGTTGACGAATCTTGAGAAAGATCGCAGTGACAGCTTTACGTCTGATACCAGTCAACTGCGCCACATCGGTAGCACCGAAATCCATCGCGAAGTAGCGCAGCAACTGGCGAAATTTACGCTCGGAAATTCGGGAACGCGCATAGTAGCGGTTTCGTCTTTCCATTCGAGTAGTTTAGCACTGCTCTAAATGTGCTCAACGACTCTAGCCCCTAGATTTATTATGCCCCCGGCAGGACTTGAACCTGCGGCCCCCTGCTTAGGAGGCAGGTGCTCTATCCACTGAGCTACGGGAGCACAAGGATTATCAAATTAGCAGATGACGGCGCGCGCAGTCCAGTTTGCATCACGACTGGTACTTGATGAGTGAGCGCACATCGTAGCCTTCAAGGCGTTTACGTCCGGGAAGGAATTCCAGCTCGACGACGAAGACGAGGCCCGCCACTTCTCCTCCCAAGCCTTCGACCAGATCAACGACGGCGCGGGCCGTGCCGCCTGTGGCGAGCAGGTCGTCCGCAATGATGACGCGATGTCCCTGCCCTATAGCGTCGCGGTGAATCTCCAGCGTGTCCTGCCCGTATTCCAGATCATAAGAGATGGAGGCGCACTCCGCCGGGAGCTTGCGCGGCTTGCGTACCGGCACGAAGCCCGCGCCCATGTGATACGCGAGCGCAGGGGCGAAGATAAAGCCGCGCGCCTCTACGCCGATGATGGTGTCAACCTTCAGGCCATCGAATTGAGCGGCCAGCGCGTCAACCGTGCGCCTGAGACCATCCGGGTGCTTGAGCAGCGTCGTGATGTCATAGAAATTTATGCCGGGCTTGGGGAAATCAGGCACTTCGCGGATCATAGCTTTCAGTTCATTCATAATTAGTTATCAGTAGTCAGCAATCAGTAATCAGCTTAGCAATCAGCTTTTGACTGGTTACTGAATACTGATTGCTCGATTACTTTCTTTATCACCTTTCTATTCGGAAGTGGGAATATAAGCCTGTGGGCTCGACCGTTATTTCCTCGATGTTTTCCACCTGCGAGAAGGCCGGCCCAGTTGCCAGATCATGCTTGAACGCTTCGACGCTCTCGACCGCGCCTTCAGCCAGAGCTTCGACGCGCCCATCCGGCAGGTTAGACACATAACCCGTGACCTGGTGGCGCGCGGCAGCGCGTTGCGCGAAAAAACGATAGCCGACCCTTTGTACTTCTCCGCTGATCAAAAACTTTCGCGCCGTAGTCTTCATCCCCTGACCCCTTGCTCTCCTAAAAAACCGCTTCGCTTCTCTCGAACGAACAGGCGTGCGCTGAAAGAGAACATTAAGGCTTCTTACCCGAAGACCTGCTGTTCGCTGTCTGTGAATGATGCTCGCTCATCTCGCCGGTCTTAAGAAAGAGGTGCGGCTTTTTCGCGCCGAGGGAGCGCGCCGCGTCAACGGATGGACGAAACAGATCGCGCCAGCGAGTCTGCCCCTGCTCGTTAGATCTGAAGAGCCTGGAGATAAGCAGGTAAGCCAGCACGAACCAGAAGGCAAACAACAAACCCGTTGCGATCTCAGTCATTCAAGTTCCTCCGAGCGTAATGGAAGAGAGGCGTGCCGGGGCGCTTCTCTTCCGGTCTTTCATATTATCTCAGCCGAGCGCATCCAGACATTCGGCAAGCGTGCGTTGACGACAGGTAAACATGGGCGTGTCTCGCAGCGTGAAAGAGCTGGCCTTCGTCTCTCGCAACTCCTGAACGAGATCCAGAAAATCAGCAGGCTCCTCTGTTTCAAAGGCGACGACGAACTCCTGATCGTCGAGACCGAAGGAGTAGGTCGTGTGAAGCTTGACCGAACGATATTTCGAGCCGATGCGAATGTGCTCGTCCATCATCTCCTGCCGCTGCTCCGGCGAGCGCGTGTACCAGTCGCGCGTCTTGACGAAGGGATAGACGAAGAGATAGCTGGAACGGCCTGGAACGATGTGCAGACGGTCTTCGACATGCTCAGGATTATCCTTGTCTATGTACATCGAGCGCTTTGTCATCGAGAGAAACGATTGCGTCGCTTCGAGGTATTGGCCCAGTCGCGTGTGGTTGAGCAAGCTGGTCATCTCCTGAAAAGGATCGAGCGCATACCCTATCCGCCAGATCATCATCTCAGCATTGGTGCGCAATCCCACCAGCGAGTAGGTGTGAATCAGCATTTCCCGGCGAAATTCGTCCAGGACATTCAGGTATTCCTGCTTCGCCGAAGCCTTCTCCGCCTCGTCGAGCATGCGCCACTCAGGGCGAGCACGATAAAAAGTGAAATTGACGAACTGGCGTGGTAAGGTTGGGCGCGGGCGCTCCGTTTCGCTCGCGTTGCCCGCCAGGCGTAGTGATGACCGGCCAGCATCGCCCGTATTTTCCGTATTACCCATCTCGTATTCTACCTCTGAAAAGATTTTCTTAAATTTTTGTCGCGCAGTTTACGTCCCTGGGTTAGAATGCGCCGACGATTCAAAGCTATTCTGCGGCGATCCCATCAGGATTGCAACTGCGGTCAACGTCCATTTTGGTTTCTACAGAATACACTTATGCCTGAGCAAACTACCAACACGGCCTCGCCCAGGAAGACCGGCATGCCCGACCCGTCGCGCAGGAATTTCCTGCTCCTCGTCCCATTAGGCATTTTTGCCGGAGTCGCGGCGACGATTGCGACCGCTGCTTTTCGCTTCCTGCGCCCGGCCCTTTCACGCTCGGAGGCGAAATGGTCGGATGTTGCCCCCATCGCGAAGCTCCAGGGCGAGAAGCCGATCATGCGCAGTATCATCTCAGAACATCAGGCCGGTTGGGCCAGCACCGTCGAAGAGCATTTCGTTTACGTGCTGCCAAACCGGAATCACGAAGTACTATCGAGCGTCTGCCCGCATGAGGGTTGTAATGTCAGTTGGCGCGAGGAGGAGAACGAGTTTTTCTGCCCGTGCCATGATAGCTTCTTCGCAGCGGACGGCTCGCGCACAAGAGGCCCTTCGCAGCGGGGGCTTGACCCGCTCCCGACCCGCGAGAAGGACGGGGTGCTTCAGGTACAGTATCAAACCTTCGTCAACAATACAGAGGATCGCAAAGCGCGCGGATGAGTCAATCGCAGAATCCATACCTGCCGCCGAGGGTCAGACTCTGGCTCTCGCGTTGGACAACGCTCGAAGACATCGAGCGCTCGCTGGTTGACGAGCCGTCGAGCGGCGTTGAGGCATGGGCGCGCACCACAGCCGGAGTGGTTGCGATGCTTGTCGTCGTGCAGGCCGTGACGGGCGTGCTGCTGGCCTTCTATTACGTCCCATCTGCGGAGAGCGCGCACACTACCGTCGCCTATATCGAAAAGGTGGTTCCCGCAGGCTCTTGGCTGCGCGCCATGCATCACACAGGCTCTCACTGGTTGACGCTCTTTCTCGTCCTGCATCTGGCGCAGATGTTCTGGCGCAAGGGCTATAGCCGGAGGCCAATCGGCTGGATATCCACTGTGATACTGCTACAGCTTGTCCTCGCAAGCGGAGCGACCGGGTACTCCCTGCCGTGGGATGCGCGCGCTTATTTCGGAACGCGTGTGACGGAAGGAATCGCCGGGGGTCTCCCGCTCATCGGCAACGCCGCGCGCAACTGGCTGCTGGGCGGCGTGGAGATCACGCCGATCACTCTGGCGCGTTTCTTCGCCCTGCATGTGCTCGTCGTGCCCATGCTGATCCTGATCGTGTTGGGAGCGCGGCTCTTCGTATTTCGCGAGCGAGGCATAGTCAGCGATGAAGAAGAGCGGCAATTGGAAGGATGGATGTTCGGGCAAGTGGCGCGTAACGCCTTGGTCGCGGGCCTCGTCTTTATCGCGCTCGCGCTCTGGGCAATGAAGTTCCACGCGCCGCTCGGTCCGGCTGCCGACACGGCCGCGCCCGGTTATCTGCCGCGTCCCGGCGCACAGTTCCTCTGGCTCTTCCAGTTGCTCAAGTACCTGCCGGGCCGTATCGCTTCGATGGTGGCGGTCACGCTTCCAGGACTGATCTTTATCGGTCTGGCATCACTGCCGTTCCTCAATCCGCCGCCGCTCAAGAAGATGATGGCCCGTCCGCGCCGCAACATTGGCGTTGCGCTTTTCGTGCTCGGCTTTGCGCTCTTTACGACGATGACGGCGATCGCTTACATAGAGGATGCACGTGATCCGCGTGTGCGTGATCAGCTCGCGCGACAAGCAAAAGAAGAAGAGGCTTTTCTCGCCACTCCGTTTGCGCCCCGGCGCACGCAGACGAGCGAATCAAATATTGAGGATGAACAGGAAGAGGACACGAGCACAGGGGCAGGAGGAGGAGGAACGGATACGAGGAATACCGGCACTGAATTGTCCAACGCTAATGCATCGCCGTCGCCCGCTATTGCCTCTGCGTCTCCCAAAACAAACGTTTCATCAAAAGGGCGGTCCGACGCTTACATCACAAGCTGTTCGGGCTGCCATGGCACGCGCGGGCAGGGCGCTTCCGTTTATCCGCGCCTCATCGGCATCACGGATAAACCGCAGCGAACGGTTGAAGACCTTGTTGCGATCATCAATAATCCGGCCTCCTACGGCATGGACCCGCTCATGCCGTCATTTGCCAACAAGCTTTCTGATGCCGAAACACGCGCAATCGCAGAGTGGATTACCACGCTCAAGAAGCGTAAGTAAGTAAGAGCTTTTAAAGTAGCCTGAGCATGTTCTATACTCACGCCGCGCGCCCGTCCACGATTTACAAATGCATAAATGCTCTTCGAGCGTCCCGTCACCTGGAGAAAACATACGGATGAAACCGATCAAGCTCGTCCTTCTCGCCGCCGTCGTCACGCTTTTCGCCATTGCCTGCAACGACACCACGACGACAACGAATCAAACCGGCAACACCGCCACAGTGACGACCACGCCCACGACATCTCCGGCCACGGGCGCTCAAACCGCTGCGACGCCCGCCGACGAGTTCGCATCCATTCGTCCCCTCTATGCCGCAGAGTGCGTGCGCTGTCATGGCATCACGGGCGAAGGCGGCACAGTCGAAATCCTTAAAAAGAAGTTGAAAGTTCCGAGCCTCAAGACAGGCCACGCGCTCAATCACAATGAAGAGGAGCTTGCCAAACAGATCAGTAATGGCGGCGACGGCATGCCCGCCTACAAGGACAAGCTCAAACAGGAAGAGATCAACACGCTCGTGAGCCTTATCCGCAAAGAGTTTCAAGGCGGAGCACCGACCAGGACAGCGTCCCCCGCGAAGCCTCAAAAATAGTGGAGCGCAGGGAGCGCATATGATTCCGCCTGTGACTCTATCATTGTGCCGACAGGGTGCCAGCCATGCTTTCTTTTTCAAACCGAGGCTTGTTGACGGTGTGAAGGAATAGAAGTAGAGTCCAGCTACCAGCATGCGTTCTGCGACGAGGAGCGCGAGGCCGGCGGAGGTGGGTTACGCACTTCGTCGGCTTTTCAATCCTCGTCAATCAATTGCACTGTAGATCATCTGTTGAGGTGACAATCGCCCATGATATTTTTAAGGAGTACGCCAGATGTTTAGAATGAATAAAACCGCTCATGAGAACAAGCCCGACAGCGAAACCACTGTTGACCTGACGCCCCAGCCGCCGCCCATTTACGAAGGCAGCACGCACAACCAGACGCCAGCCCATAGCCCTACGACCTCACAGGCCGTTACCGAGAGCGAATCCCTGGCGCGCGACATCAAAGAAGGGCTTCTGAGCGGTTTCGTCGGCAACGGCACGGAGCTTTCCGGTGAGGCCAATTTTAAAGGAATGCTTCGCGTTGACGGTCATCTCTCAGGGAAAATCCGTTCGGAGGACGGCACGCTGATCGTCAGCAGCAATGGAGTGATTGATGCCAGTGTAGAGGTGGCTATCGCACAAATTCAGGGAACGGTCAACGGCGACATCATCGCCACCAAGCGCATAGAGCTGGGACGTGTGGCGAAAGTTACAGGCAATATTCAAACGCCATCGCTGGTCATCGAGCAGGGCGCGCTTTTTGAGGGCGGCTGTCACATGCCCGCGCAATCAGGCGACGCCAAACAGCAAGCCCCGAAAGAGAAAGCAGCCGGTAGCACCACATAAGAGATCATTCAGCGGCGACGAATTTCGTCATGCGCCCTTACCGCTACAAGGTGCTTCCTCTCCTGAACCCTTTTCATCGCCGGAATATCGAATACAGACACGCGGTCGCGCGGGTGCGCCGCGCGGCAACGTTTGTACTGCTGCGGAGTCGGCGTGACAGAGCGGCGTAAAATCAATAAAATGCTCCGGCCGTTTCATGCACCCGTAGCTCAGTTGGATAGAGCGTCTGACTTCGAATCAGAAGGTCGAAAGTTCGAGTCTTTCCGGGTGTACCAATAAAAAGCAGAGAGTTAAGGGCAGCCGAGCGGCTGCCTTTAACTTATTTGAAGTACCAATAGATAAGCTCACTGCGTTGATCCCTCGTCTCACGCTCGGACTCAAGCGAGCGCAAGCGAAAAGAAGAGGAGAGTCACGACGACGAAAACAAGATCAAGCATTTCTCGTGTCTGCTTAGTTCATGTTGTAGCCCACTTCAAAGTAAAGAAAATGGTTTCCGTTCGTGGCATTGGCATTGCCGATGGAATATGCAGCATAGCCCGTCATTTTCCTGGTGATTTTGTAATAGCCGCCCGGCGTGAAATAGCCGTTGGCATGCTTTCCTGTAAACCAGTCGGCCTGGAGACCGAATCTGCCGGTGACAGACTGCTCGATGGTGAACTGACCACCGGCGCGGTTCGCATCCGGGGCGACGACATTCTTGCTGAAGAAGTAGCCGCCAAAGCCGACTCGTGTTTTCGTCTTAAAATTCTTTTGCACCATCGTGTAGGAATAAGTGCCCAAGTTATAAGAATTGTTGTATACAGGGATGTACAGATTGTTACCGACGGCAATCGCCCAGCCTTTATCTTTGCCGTCGTAAACTTTCCATTTCAGGGCGGGCACAAGCGTCGTCGTGTCCGCTCCGGGCTGGATATTTCCCGTGACGTTTAGCCCGACCTCGACGCGGCCACCCACACCCACCACGACTCGTGGCACGAAAGAAGAGAACTTCGGCTCGTTAGGCTTCGCGCTGATGTCCAGCTCGACATAGACCTTGCCGGGATCGAGCACGTCCGTGGTCGGCACGTTGAAGACTGTCTGCTGCGCATAGCCAGTTGCAGGCAGCGCGAGCAGAAAGAATAAACCCAACACGACTAACGCGCCGATTCGATTAAGACGGCGATGAGCATTTTGCTGTGCGATGAGCATGGTGGCAGTCGCCGGGGTTGATCCATTGCGCAGTGGTTTAGCGGAAGGAGAAAGACGAAATGTCTTTGCCTCCAGCGAGTCAAGACAGAATGCGCCGAAGATCAACAATGGAATGGTCAGCGCGCATAACACGATACTTAAAACATGCAGATACGAATTAACCCCTTGTGAATGGACGAACCATGTAATCACATCAGCCGTTGCCCCCAGGATGGGAGCGATGATGCCGCCCGCAAGCCCCAGCACGGCGCAGACGGATTGCCATGACCACGGATTCTTCTTTATGAGCGACTCCGCTTCCTGATAGACATCAATTCCCGCGCGATCCTTTAGCGATTCGTAAGTTGTGTTCATTTTTCCCTCTAATTTCAGCGCGCACGACACAGGGCGCGGAACCATGATGCCCCGCGCCCTCAAATGTCTCTTGAACGCTTTGCTACTTCCCTACAAGCCTGCGAGGTTAGCTGACGGGCTCGGACAGAAGAAATGCCCTTCGCTGAAGTGCCCTGGCGGCAACTTCTTTGCGATACGCCCCGTGTCCCGCGCTTCATCAACACTGCTGTCGGGACGTTGGTTCCCCCGCGTTGTTCGTCACATACTTTGTTCAGGTACGGCGAACAACTTCGGCAGACGAATTTTCAAAGACAAGTTGCTATTACGTCTTGTCAAAGGGATGCTACTCCCCAGCGTATAAGAAAGGGATAAAAGGTTCGTAAATGTTTTATAAAAATCGCGGTGGGGTTTCGTTAAGATTTCTAAGCGCCCGGATCGAAACGGTAACCGATCCACGGTTCTGTGAGGATATAACGCGGTTTGGCGGGCTGCGGCTCAACCTTTTTTCGCAACTGGCCGACGAAAACGCGCAGATACTCCGTCTGATCAACTGACTCTCCGCTCCAGATGGCTGCGAGCAGAGTACGATGTGTCAGCACCTTTCCGGGGTGGCTGACTAGATAGACCATCAGGTCGTACTCCTTTGGCGTCAGCCGCACCTCTGAGCCTTTCACGGCGACGCTGCGGTTTTCAAGATCAATACGAAAGTCTCCGACTTCAAGGACTGGTGAGACAGCCTCATCCGGTTTCGCCGTCTGGGCTCGCCTGAGTGCCGAGCGGATGCGCGCCAGCAGCTCGTCCATCCCGAAAGGCTTGGTCACGTAATCATCCGCCCCGGCGTCCAGCGCCTGGACTTTCGTTTTTTCTTCGCCCCTGACGGAAAGCACTATGATGGGAAGCTGCGAGATCGCACGTAAGTTACGGCAGAGCTGTAACCCGTCCGTATTAGGCATGGAGAGATCTGTGACCACCAGATCAGGAGGCCAGTCGCCGAAGGTCTGGAGCGCAGCCAGACCATCAGAAGCCACCCGCACGTCATAGCCGTGCGTCGTCAGACTTCTGCGCAGCACGCGCGTAATCTGCGGCTCGTCATCTACGATAAGTATGCGCTTCAGCTTGTCGGTCATCTTTATTAATGCCTGATCCTTGAATATCTTCAATGGCGGTTTCTTCATCATCGCCGACGGGTAGCGTGACGAGGACGCCTATTCCTCGATTGCCGGGGCCGTCTTCAATTCGTATGCGCCCGTCGTGCGCTTCCACGATCGCTTTTGCGATTGCCAGCCCCATTCCCGTTCCCTGCGGTTGACGTGTGCCGGAATCGCCGTCCCTCATCGCGCGAAAAAACTTGTCGAAGACGCGCTCGCGCAACTCTAAGGGGATGCCGGGGCCTTCGTCCGTGACACTCAATTGAACCGTTTGCTCATCTGTGCTTTTTGCCCCGACGTTGATATTCGTACCCACCGGCGAGTACTTCGCGGCGTTGTCAACTAAGGTATAGACGACCTCGGCAACAGAACGGTCGTCCAGGCGCACAGTGGGCAGTCCATCATCAATACTGACCTCGATCTGATGATCGCGTGTGAGGGGCGCGGCCCTCTCCAGAGCCGTCGTGATGATCTCCTCGATAGACCCCCAGCGCCGGCGCAGATGCATCTCTCCGGCCTCTATGCGCGCCAGTTCCATCAGTCCCTCGATGAAGCGGTTGAGCCGATCAGTCTCTTCGTCTATCACTTCCATCATCTCCCGCCGCCCTTCCGCATCAAGCGTCGCGGGCTCTTCGTCCTGAGCCTTTGAGCGTAGATCGTCGAGCAGCGTGGTGACAGACGCCTTGATGGACGTGAGCGGCGTACGCAGATCATGCGTGACGGCATCGAGCAGCGCAGACTTTAATCGCTCGCTTTGCTCCAGGGCTTTAGCCTGGCTTGCGCGCTCGAAAGCCTCCTGCAATTCCGTGTATAGCCGCTCGATCTCACGACGACCCACATCGGCCTCTTCGGCCCGCCGCTTCGCGCGTGCTGAAAGCTGACCGGCGGTAACTGCCGTAACGAGAAAGGCAAACAGCGCGATCCAGTTGTCCGGGGCGTCTATGGTCAGCCTGCCGACCGGCGGCAGGTAGAAGAAGTTGAAGCACACGACACCCAGCAACGAAGACAACACTGCGGGGCGTGAGCCCCATCCGGTGGCGACGAAAAGAACGACCAGAAGTAAGCCCAAAGCGACGGTCGTCGAGTTGATATGTTCGCCCAATAGTTTGAGCGAGACCGTGACGGCAGTGATGCCGACGACGGCCAAAGCGTAGCCTATCCACCTCTTCTCGTATCTTTTCGTCCACACGCCGGTGATTGTATGTCGGAAACTATCTATTTGACAGACATCATTTCGTAGCTCTCTGTCAGACCTCAAGAGTGCCAAAAATAATCGTTTAAAGTTGAGCCATAACAGTCCCCCAATGGTCGTAGCCAGATTTCCGCCGCACCTGTACGCTACTTATTGATCAGCAGCCATCTAACGACGCAGGTGGTGAGGCACGCTTGTGACCACGATGTTCCGCGAGAACAACAACCTCCCTTTGATGAGGAGCGCCGTCTGGTTGTGCAGGAGTTGCTGCCACCACGCCTTGGGCACAAACTCCGGCAGCACGATGGTGGTGATTGAGTCCTTATGCTGCTCGGCTTCCTCGTTGATGAAGTTGATGAGAGGCGTCGTGATTGAGCGGAACGGCGAGGATAGCACCGTGAGCGGAACCCCGTTCCCCCACACTTCCCATTGTCTTCTCACCTCTTCCGTGTTCTCCGGATTGATCTCAACGTAAACGGCTGTGATCTCGTGGCCGTTTGAACTCAGGCTGCGCGCGTAATCCAGTGCGGGGAGCACGCCGCGGTGAATGCCGGAAACGGGGACGATAATGCGGTGTTTCATTGGCGGTCGTTCAGGCTTCGCGTTACCCAGGGTTAACTGAGCGGCGACGAGTTTGTAGTGACGGCTAATGGCACGAAACATAGCGACGAGGAGCGGGATCAGCACGATCACGGCCCAAGCGCCGTGGGTGAACTTCGTCACCGTGATCACGA
>JBKKAL010000285.1:0-40006 GCA_046714695.1 Pyrinomonadaceae bacterium | reverse complement strand
GAGATGGGCACGCTCACATCATGAATTCGCATGACTCAATATAAGGCGAAAGGGGCCAAAGGTGAAAGTGAAAAGGCGAGACTCTGAAGGGAAGCGACCGGGAACACCTGTCTATTACACCTTGCTTCTTATCTGTTCAGACACCTTCTACCTTTCTACTTTTCTCCTGTTTGCGTTAGCATCATTTGTCGCGCATTTCTAAAGACTTGGGGAGACCGAATCAGCTTGAAGGGAAGAGAAGAAGAAGACGCGCCCCGTGTGGCCGCTTCGAGGTATTTGAATTCAGCGCCGCTCATCTGGAGTTTTATTCGCGGACGAATGCAAGGTGACGTGCGGCTTTTGACAGATACTGCGCCCGCGCGTTGTGCCGAGATGCTGGCGCGTGGCAAGGTGGATGCGGCGCTCGTGCCCGTTATCGAGTACCAACGCCTATCGGAGATCGCCGTTGTGCCGGAGGTCTGCGTCGGCGCTAACTCGCGTGTGCGCAGTGTAGTGCTCGTCACGCGCGGTGGCACGGAATTAAAAGATGTGAGAAGCGTCGCCTTAGATACCTCTTCGCGCACCTCTGCGGCGCTCGTTCAGATTATTTTTCGCGAGTTTTTGCATGTGCAGCCTGAGTGCAGGCCTGCCGCGCCCGATCTCAACCGTATGCTTGAGGAGAGCGATGCGGCGCTCATGATCGGCGATCCGGCGATGATCTTCCCGCGCGACGGCCTGCGCGTGTATGATCTGGCGAGCCTCTGGCGCGAGCACACGGGTCTCGGCTTCGTCTTCGCTATGTGGATGGCGCGCGAAGCAGCTTCGGAGAAAGTGTTGGCGATTGATTTCAAGGGCGCGCGCGACGAGGGGCTCGCGCGGGTTGATGAGATTGTTGCCCATTATAATGCGACGCTCGGACTACCGGTGGAAGAGCTTCGCGAATATCTTCTTGAAAATATCTCTTTCGAGCTGAACGCAGAAATGCGCGCCGGTTTGAACCTCTTTTACGCCCTGGCGCGCAAGCACGGAATTATTTCCGAAGCGCGGCCACTAAAGATGCTCGGCACATGGGGCAGATAAACATCTATGAAGGGAGGAGCGTCCGTGGAACAGTTAAGCTTTCCGAGCGCACACGAACTGCCGAAGATAGATTTTGCCACGCTGGATTTGCTGCCCTACGGAATTATAGTGGTTGACGAGGAGGGCCGGATTCTCTACTACAACGCGCGTGAGGAGCAGATCGCGAACCGTCGCCGGGAAGATGTTCTCGGCAAAAACTTTTTCAAGGAGGTCGCGCCCTGCACGCAGGTACAGGAGTTTTACGGCCGCTTTGAAGAGGCTATGCGAACAGTCGGTTTCGTCGCCAACTTCAATTTTATATTTCCGTTCACGGACAGGCTCCGCGAAGTAGAAATCTCGCTCGCCAGCTTTCGCAAGGAGAACTCACAGTTGTGTTTGATCTCTGTGAGCGACGTGACGGAAAAGAATCTCCTGCGCGAGCATATCAGGCGCGCCGAGCGGCTGCGCGAAGTGGGAGAGGTGGCCGCCGAAGTGGCCCACAGCTTTA
This sequence comes from Pyrinomonadaceae bacterium, assembly GCA_046714695.1. Lineage (GTDB taxonomy): Bacteria > Acidobacteriota > Blastocatellia > Pyrinomonadales > Pyrinomonadaceae > DASQYE01. Next base: position 38,460 of record JBKKAL010000285.1, on the reverse strand, counting down.
ATAACCTTCTGACGGTGATTCGTGGCAACGCCGAGTTGGCCTTAACCATGCTCGCCCAGAGCGATCCCGCCCGTCAGCGCGTGGCGAAGATTTTGAAGGCGGCGGATGACGGCGAACAGATCGTCAAGCGCATCAGAGCGAGCACGCAACATCAGGAGCAGCCTGAATGGATCGCCGATGCGGTTGTTGATCTTAATCAGGTAGTCAAGGATTCAATCGCCTTTACGGAAGATTATGCGAGGGCGGCGCAGGATGAGCGTGGCGCGCGCGTGCGATTTGAGACAGTTCTCGCAGAAGATAAGCTGACCGTGCTTGCTCATCCAAGCGAACTGCGCGAGGTTTTTACCAATCTCCTGCGCAACGCGGTTGATGCCATCGAAGGCGAAGGGCGTATTACGGTGCGCACTCGCAGCGAGCGTGAACGCTGGCACGTGGTGGAGGTGGAGGATACCGGGCAGGGGATGGATTCCGAGGTGCAGGGAAAACTTTTTCTGCCACTGTTTACTACCAAAGGCGCGCTCGGCACAGGGCTCGGACTCGCCACCTGCTACACTATCGTACGGCGTTACGGCGGCGACATAGAGGTCAAAAGCGCGAAGGGCGCGGGCTCTACCTTTAGTGTGACCCTGCCCGCAACGCTTTAGCGTTTTGCCAATCCATGTTTGCGATCTGCCTCCCGGATTAAGGATAATCAGGGTAAAAGGTTTAGAATAAAGCTGGAATCAAAATTGCTTCCCTGTATCCCGGTCTCTTAAATTTGGCGGCGGGTAAGAGTGAATGAAAGTGACGAACGGTATTCAACCAATTCTTGATCGTGTTCTGGCGGGCGAGCGTCTCTCAACTGAGGACTGCACGCGGCTGCTCGAATCAAACGACATCGCGCGTATCGGCGTGGCTGCGGACGAGATTCGCCAGCGCTGGCATACGGAAAACATCGTCACCTATATCATTGATCGCAACATCAATTATACGAACGTCTGTAACGTCGTTTGTACCTTCTGCGCGTTCTATCGCCGACCTGGCGCGCCGGACACTTATGTGCAGACGATTGAGGAGATATGCGGGAGGATTGACGAGACCATCGCGCTCGGCGGCACGGGCGTCCTGATGCAGGGCGGCCTTCATCCTGACTTCGGAATCGAATGGTACGAAGACCTCCTGCGCACGCTTCATGCGAAGTATCCTGACTTTCAACTGCACTGCTTTTCGCCGCCGGAGATTCACAATATTCATCTCCTGTCCGGTCTCGATTACGAAACGATCATGGCGCGGCTCAAAGAGGCCGGGTTGTACAGCCTGCCGGGCGGCGGCGGCGAGATTCTGGACGACGAGGTGAGAAAGCGCGTCTCGACCAAATGCACGACCGATGAGTGGCTCGCGGTGATGCGCGCAGTTCATCATGTGGGCCTGCGCTCGACCGCGACAATGATGTTTGGCATCGGCGACCGCATCGAGCATCGCGTCCGTCACTTAGCGCGCGTACGCGACCTGCAAGACGAGACGGGCGGCTTTACGGCCTTTATCCCCTGGACATTTCAGCGCGAGAACACTGCCTTGGGGCGTCGCATCAAGGACGAGCCCACGGGCATTGATTATCTCAAGATGCTTGCGGTCTCGCGCCTCTTCCTGGACAACATTGCGCACTTTCAATCTTCCTGGCTGACGCAGGGGCTCAGGCTCGGACAGGTTGCCCTTCGCTTCGGCGCTGACGACATGGGCTCGATAATGATCGAAGAGAATGTCGTCTCGGCAGCGGGCGCGCACAATCGAGCCGATGAAAAGATGCTGCGCTACCTGATACGCGAAGCGGGCTTCACCCCGCAACAGCGCGACATCCTTTATCGCCACGTCCATCGTGAAGAGGCAGCGAAAGCGGATATGAGTGATTCAACTCCATTGCGCGAGTTGACCGTATTGATGGCGGATTAAGTAAGAAGAAAATATAAAGTAAGTAGAAAGCAGCAGGTGACATGCCCGCTGCTTTTTCGTTTTTCATTCTCTAGGCGGCACGAGAGCGCATGCCGAGCCTGTCACGAACCAGCACATTGAATCTTTCGGGATGCTCCTCTTGCGGCATCATGCGGCAGCGGTCGAAGATTTCGAGCGTGGCACTTGGGTTGAGGTGCAGGAGTTCGGCGGCTTGGTCGAGCGGGTTGGCTTGGTCCTGTTTGCCCCAGACGAGCGTTACGGGCTGCCGAAGGCGTGCGAAGGCCGAGCGAATATCCGTATTTAGATAGCCGGAGAGAAAGGCCGCGATGGCGTGTTGCGCGCCCGTTTGGTGACTCGTCGCATAGTAGTTTGCGACGAGCCGGTCGGTGGCCCGCCGACGATCAAAGAAGAGGTGCTTGCGCGCGTAATCACGAATGCTGCGCTCGCTCGCCATCACGTTGTAAAAGGATGTGCCGAGCACGGGCGATTGCAGCAACCCGTAGAATGCTGCGCCCGTCATGCCCGGGCGCGCCCTGAGGTTGTCCGCGCCTGTCGGCGAGATCAACATGAGCGATTCAACACAGGAAGCGTGCTCAGTAGCGACGCGCACACCGTAGGCTGCACCGAGCGAGTTGGCGATGATGCGCACGGGTTGACCGATCACCTCGCGGATAAAGTCGGCGATCAATTCGACGTAAAGGTCTGCGGAGTACGGAGCATGCGCGGGCTTGTCGGAGAACCCGAAGCCGAGCAGATCTATCGCATAAACGTGAAAGTCAGGAGAAAGGGCATCGAAATTCTTGCGCCACATAAACGTGGATGCGCCCGCCCCCACCCCGTGTATAAAGAGCAGAGGCGGCGCTGTGTGTTCCGCACCCGCCTCTTTGTAGAAGATGCGGCCGTGCTTCCATTCAAAGACGCGCGGCTGGCCGCCGAGCGCACCCTCTTCCGGCTCTGCGACGTTGCGCCTGATGGCGGCATTGACGGCGGCCAGCGCAGCCATTCCAGCGCCCGCCGCGACGCTCGTTTTCCAGATTTTCCCGACCACACTCATTCTGTCAACACCATGCACCGCTGCTAATCGCCAACTCTCACGCGCCCTCATATGCCCCTTTGTTCGTCTCTTCCTGATTGAAATTCATCCCTAACTCATCGCCTTCGGCACTATAACATGCGCGGCGAAGCACTCCCAACCGACGCACCTGAACACAAAATGATACGGCGCGCGGCTTGTTGGATTAACAACCGCGCGCCGTACTTTTTTATGTCCCGGCACTTACTGAAGAGCTTCCGTTAACTCAAATCCCGCGACATTCTCCTGCGCAGACGATAAAGCGTCCGACCTCGTTTTGCTCGTTGTCACGCGCTCCGATGCCGACCGCGCCGATGCGGAAATTCGAGGCAGGGTCGGTCAGAATACCGAGTGGGAGAACGTCGCCCGTCTGACTGTCCGTCAGCGAGACTTTGAAGCTGTTGCCGATCCCGTTCATCGTGACGGTAAAGAACTGGTTGGGTTTCAGTGTTTGTGTGAATGCATCGAGGGGAATTGATGCGCCGATTCTTTGCGGCGCACCGTTGCGCACCAGGAAGCCCCGCAGCACATAAGGCTCGTCCGAGTTGGGCCCGGTCAATTGAATCAGATAGTAGTTGCTCTCGTTCTGCGCATGCACGATGAAGGTGGCGGCCACGCCGTTGACCATCTTGACATCGCTGACCATCTGGAAATCTTTGAAGTTACGGTTTAAGACTTCGCGGGGCAGTGCGATACCGCGACCACTGACGAACAGCTTGCGATCCTGAATCCGCCAACCGCCCGGCGCATTCCATGCTTCGAGGTTCGTCCATGTCGCCGCAAACGTTCCCTTGCTCTCAATATTACTGAGCGTTACGGGGATCGTCGTCGTCGGGCTCGGCAGCGAGATCGAGGCGTTGAGCATTTCGTAACTGGGGTCTGATGCGGCGATGTCCAGACCATAGTCGCCCTGACGAAGATTGGCGAGCATGGCGCGACCATTCGTAATCGGCGTCACGCGCGCATCACCGGGCGCTCGGTTGTACTTCGTCTTGCCCGTGGCGGGGTCTAAACCTGCGGCCACGACCGGCGCATAAATAATGTTGCCGGACGGAACGTTGGTTTCAATCGTTACCGTGAAGAGTTCGGGCTGCATACTCATCGAAACGGTCGCGGGTTCGCCCGCGCGCACCGTCACCTCACGCTCGGAGTCTTTGTAGCCTTCAAGCGAGGCTGCGACGCGGTATTGTCCGGGCGTCAGTTTATTAAAGGCGACCTGATCTACGCCCTGCGGGATGGTCAGATCGCTGCCGACGCCGCCGCGCTTGGACTCGACGACGACCGTCGCGCCCGGCTCTGCCGAGACGACGATGGCTCCAGTATTGGGGGCCCTCACAACTGTTTTTGTGACCGTGACGGTGTTCGTCCTTGTGGCGTATCTAGTCTGTGGTTTGCTGCGCGGAGCATTGTTCGATGAAGCGCGCGATGGCCCGCTCAAATTGGTGCGCGACGCGCCGCCCACGATGTCCTGCGCATGAGCCGTCGTGCCCAGGCAGAACCCTGCGATTGCGGCAATAAACGCGAGCATTAAAGTCGCGATAAATTTTGATGCTAATAAAAATCTCATGGCATGAACCTCCCGTGAAGGGGCAAAAAGAATCGGGGAGTAATACTCAAAAGGATGTGGGGCGAGAAATGTGCCTCCAACATTTCAAGAGCTTAGCACATCTCTCGCCCCGGTGTTAATCCGCGCTAGAAGTTGTACTTTAACGCGAACTGGATACGCCGTCCGGGCGTGACGGTGTTCGTCGCCCGACCGAAGCTTGAGTCTTCAAGGAGACGCACCGGAATACCAAAATTTGCGCGATCCGTAAAGTTGAAGACATCCATACGGAACATCACGTTTTGCGATTCGGTGACCTTGAATTTCTTGATCAGCGACAGGTTTAACTCAAGAACATTGCCGGCACGCAGGGCATTGCGGGGAGTGGCCCCGTCGCTGCCCACCGGCGCTAATAACGTGAGCGGATTGTTCACAGTGAAGGGGCGGCTACGGTCGCCTGTGCTGGTGATACCGCCAAGGGTGTTCGGACGATCCGTCAGATTGCCGTCCAGATTCACGTCAAAGATGCTGTTGACGGTGAAGGGCTGCCCGGTCTGGAAGAAACCCGTGCCGGCGATCTGGATACCACCGAACAGGAGGCGAAGAAAATCGCTATTGGCCCGGTTGTTGAATCCCGGCAGGTCGTAGATGAAGTCATAGGAGATGCGGTGACGCGAGTCGAAGTTGGCTGGCGCGTATTCGCCCGCAAACGTCCGACTGTTCTGTGGCAGAGCAGACGCTCCTGCCAGATCGAACACGTCCGACACATCGTCCTTTGCACTTGAGAAAGTGTAATTCACCTGATACTGCAAGTCGTTGCTCAGGCGACCACGCGCTTGTAGTTGTAGAGAATCGAAGCGCGATCTGGCATCGCTCGTATAAAGCTCAACCGCACCGATGCCGGGAAGCGGACGTCCGCCAACTATACGGCCCCCGGCTGTGCGAACCCCGGGCGGAAGCGCAAGTCCGAAGAACGAAGGCTCAAAACCGCGCACCGCCGGATCGGCAAATACCACTCCCACCACAGCGTTAGGGCCAAGGTTAGGAGTCGTCAGGCGCAGCAGACTACGCCCCAGTGTTCCCACGTAAGCAGCAGAGAAAACCATATTCCGGGACAACTGCTGCTCGAAGGTGAAGGAGTAGTGATGCGCCATCGGCGATTTCAGATTCCGCTCCGGGAGCGTCGTGCCGACGCCGCTGGCAGACGGGAAGACGCCGAAAGAACTGCTGTTGAGGAAGTTGATGAAATCAATCTGTTGGGGAAAGGTGAACCTGACCAAATCAAGTTGGTTAACCGTTCCGGGAATGACTAAACCCAGGGCGGGATCCGTTGGGCTCAGAATATCGAACGGGGAGAACGGGAAATCGAAAGTCCCAGAGCCTCCCACCAGATTGGTCGTCAAGAAAGTCGGGAAAACGTTACGGGACTGGCTCACGACCGATCCTAGTATTTGATCGTAGAAGAGACCGTAACCAGCACGAATGACTGTCGTCTTGTCCCTACCGAACCAGTCGGGCGACCACGCAAATCCAACGCGAGGCCCGAAATTGTTCTTGTCCTGATCAAAGATAGAAGTGCGACCGGCGAGCAAAGTTCGCAGGCCCGGAGCAAATCTCAGGAGTGGACTGTTGAAGGTGCCCTCGATCCTGGTATTGAGCTCATGCGGCACGGTGTTGAGTTCATAACGTAGGCCGAAGGAGAGCGAGAGATTCGGTCGAATGCGCCATTCATCCTGGCCGAAGAAGTCGAGCTGGTAGTAGCGCAGGTTGATTGATGAGCTGCCACTAGCCAGCGATAAGAAGTTACCACTGGCTGCCCCGGCGGCGGCCAGCGTCTCAGGCCTGATGAAGGTGTTGCTAAAGGAGAAGTTGCTGAAGAGGCTCGGTGCCGCTAAGTCTATATTCGAATTCAGCAACGGTGCGCCGTTAAAGGTTAAGAGTGGACGCGAGTTACGCGGCAGATCGCTGTTGAGTTCCGTACGGCGGGCATCAACTCCAAAGGCGAGACTGTGATTGCCTAAGCGCCAGCTCACAGTGTCCGCCACCTGGAATGTGTTGTTGACACGCCGTTGCGGGAAATTGAAGACATCCGTGCCGATTGGACTGAATCCGGCGATTCTGACTTGCCCCACCGGGCCTAGATTGTCTTCTGTAGTTCTGGGGCGAAGTCTTGAGCATGCCGGATCAGCGCAGGTCGTAAAACTGAAATAATCAACTGGGCCTGCATTGGGCGTAATCGCGCCTGTTAGAGGGTTGAAGATCGGCGTCGTGAAATTCGAGGTGAACACCGAATTTAACAGGAACGGCGTATTGGCGAAACTGCTTGGAGTCAAAAACTCGGCATCTCGCAGTTCATCGAAAATGAGACGCGTGCGTCCGTAGGAGAATCGCAACTGATTGAAGATCGAACTGGTAGAATTCGGATCGCTCAACTCGCTGTTCAAGAAGGCCGAAAAGTTCTGCGTGCGCACGCGTGGGCGCAGGCTTGAAAAGATCGCTCCACCCGTAGATGGAATGTCTCTCCAGTCGTCCGTAAAGTTATAGCGTGCTGTAAACTGCTGCGCGCGGTTCTGGAATTTGCCGTTGGCATCAAATTTACCGGAGACAACCTTACCCTGACCACTCGCGGGCAGTTGACTGGTAAAGGTGTTTCGCCCATAAACTCCGGTCGGATTATTGGGGAACGGAAATAGACTGAAGACAGCATCTCCCGGAAATGTTGTCGGAAAACCGAATGCATTCGCCGCGGGGGCCAGGCATGGGGTCACGCCGCCAGGGCATCTCGCCGCGATGAAGGTTATGGCCGGGACCGGAATCGGAGCACCGGGAAAGGAGCCGAGCCCTGATGCTCCGCTTCGGAAAGCGCCGCGTTGATCAACAGTCGGGACAGAGAAACTGGTCTCTCTTGAGGCATTCAAAATCTGCCCTTCCGCCGAGAGAAAGTAGAACATCCGGGGCGGTCTTCCCGGGCCACGATCAACGTCGAGCGGCCCGCCGATAACAAAACCACCTTGAGCGAGCGTAAATGAATCTTCACCACCTGCTCGGAAATTTACATTGAGCGGGTTGAAATCCAGAAAAACAGGCTGGTTCCTCTCAGACCTCAATTGAGAACGGGTATTGTTACTGTTGGTGTCGAAGAAATTACGGGAGTTCAACTGGCTTGAGTTGAACATTCCGAAGACGGCTCCATGCGTATTGCTTGTGCCGGACTTCGAGATGGCGTTAACCTGCGCGCCAAGGTTGCGTCCGAATTGCGCGGGCGCGAGCAGGGTGATGATCTGGTATTCCCTGATGGATTCAATCGGCTGCGGAACGAGCGCGAGGAATCCCTGGCGGCGCACGCCGATGTCCTCGTCGTTGTTATCCGAGCCGTCAACGGTGAAGTTGTTCGAGCGCGAACGCAGGCCATTGACGGCGAATTGACCGGCAGAGCCAACCCCCGGCCCTACGCCCGGCCCGGCGACTATACCGCCCGTCTGCGGCGGCAGGAAAACGCCCGGCACCAGGAAAGCCAACTCGTCAAAGGTACGAACCAAGGTCGTTGCGCCGAGCGGCAGGGTCGAGACTTCCAATTCAGTAAACGCACCGCCGCGCCGCGCATCCGTCTGGTTGATAGTCCCTTCGAGGCCAGCCTCTTCCTCCGAGCGTTGAACCACGGTCGTTGTGCCAGTCGTCCCGGTCGTCGTCCCGGTGGTTGTACCCGTGGTCGTCGTGGTCGTGGTCGTAGTTGTTGTGGTTGTCGTCGGAGCAGTATCCGGCTGAAGGGTAATCGGTACCGGGATCACACGATTGTTTTGCGTCGCGAGCAAGCGGCGATCAACCTCCGCTGTCTTAAAGCCCGGGGCCGAGGCGCGTATCGTGTAAGTGCCGGGTTGGAGCAGGGGTTGATAAAAACGCCCGTCCGCATCGGTACGCTTGGCGATCGGAACTCCGGTCGCTTGATTGATAAACTGGACGGAGGCCCCGGCGATGGGAGCACCCGTTTGACTGTTAGTGATACGGCCCTCAAAAGCGCCGGTCACTGTGTCTTGGGCTTTTGTGCCGGTCGCAAGTGAAAGACATGCGACGAGCGATAAAGCAAAAGACAGTAACCATCGCGAGGAACAGTCTCGGTGAAAAAGCATTTTGATTTCCTCCGTGATAGGGGTCAGGGAATGTCAATTCATTAATTTGTGATGCGATTCCAGGACGGCTGTGCTGTGAATCGGCATCATGCAATGGAAGATAACAAGTGATTTCAGAGGTGCTGGCTCTATTTACTCATTACACCGTTGTTTGAGAGTTGCAAAGGCGGTGCGGGCTCGACCAGAGTAAATACTCACGAGCGAGCATCGTGTCATACAAATGCCAGAAAAGGCAAGGCTGACTGTAAAACTAAGAAATTCAATTGTCAAGGGCTAATACTTTGAAGTAATAGCTCAATTTCCCAGTCCGCCATGACGCTCTCTCAAGACGCCTCGCCGCAGGAAATCGTCCCGCAAAAACCGCCTTCTAAATATTTATGTAAGTTTAAGATAGAACGTTTCACTGGCTCCGCTGTGGATAGGTGAAGAATCTAATCTTTGCTTTCACACCGGCACGCCAACCGTCTGGCAAATCAGGACCCTCGGGCAGGGCCTTCCGAGGCTCAAAACCTGCGCTAGACCCCAGACACCGCCGCCCCGCGTTTCGATAGAGAAGCGCGGGGCGGTTGTTCCATATGGGACGGGGCAAAGACCCTCTAGATGAAGGCGAAATCGAACTGTTCCTGGTGTATAAGCACGTCGCTCGTGATGTCAACTGCGCCCAAATAATCCTCTATCTCGACGAGCACATCGCGTTCCGGCCCACGCAACGCCCGCGCCACCTCCGGGTTGATGCGAAGTGTTGTTTGCTTGATGCCTTCGCCGTTCATCCCACGGGCGAGCCGTCGCGCTTCCTCCAGTATCTCGTAGCAGATGGTTTGCGGCGATTTGATGAGCCCAGCGCCCTGGCAATACTGGCACGGCGCGCAGAGCGTGCGCTCCAGCGATTGCTTGACGCGCTTGCGGGTCATGATCACCAGTCCGAAATCGTTGAAGGAGAGAACTTTGGTCGGCGACTTGTCGCCTTGCAGGGCCTCCTGAAGGGCCTGCATCACGCGGTTGCGATTGCGCCTGTCCTCCATATCAATGAGGTCAAGGACGATGATGCCGCCGAGGTCGCGCAGGCGTATCTGCCTGACAATCTCTTCGACGGCCTCCATGTTGGTGCGCGTGATCGTATCTTCGAGGCGCGTGCCGCCGCGTCCGACGAATTTACCCGTATTGACATCAATGGCGACGAGCGCCTCTGTCTGATTAATGACCAGATAGCCGCCGGAGCGGAGCCATACGCGCGGCTTGATCGCCTTATCAACCTCGGCTTGAACGCCGAAGGCTTCGAGGATCGGCTCGTCGCGCGTGTAGAGCTTGACGCGCTTGACCATGCGCGGCTGAATGCGGTTAACGAACTCAACGATCTCCTGGTATTCCTCTTCGGAATCCACGCGAATCGCCGTGAACTCCTCGGATAACTGATCTCGAAGAATGCGCTGCACGAGGTCCAGATCCTTGTGAACGAGCGCGGGCGCTTTGGCTTTCTCTGCGCCTTTGCGGATTTCGAGCCAGGTGCGAACCAGGTAGCGCGCGTCGTCGCGCAAGTCTTCTTCGCTGATGCCGACGCCCGCGGTGCGGACGATAAAGCCGCCGGAAGGCACGTCTTCCTCAGCGCGGATCGCCTGAATAAGTTTGCGCAGGCGCACACGCTCGCTGTCTGACTCTATTTTGCGCGAGACGCCGACATGCTCGACCGTCGGCATATAGACGAGAAATCTTCCGGGCAGGGCGATGTGCGAAGTGATGCGCGCGCCCTTTTTGGCGATGGGCTCTTTGGCGATCTGGACCATGATCTCCTGTCCCTCGCGCAGAAGGTCTGTGATGGTCGGTTGCCGGTCACGCCGACCGCCGCCACCTCCGTCGCGCCCGCCACCACCACCGCCGCCGCCACTACCACCATCGCGACCCCCGCCGCCTCGTCCACCGCTAGGGCGACGATCCTCGCGCCCGTTACGTTCGGGGCGGGCATCGCGTCTTCCCTGACTGCGCGGTTGCGGTGGAGCGGGCGTTGCCGCTGGCGTTGGCGTTGCCGCCGCTGCTACCGGAGTCTCTTCGACTTCAGCAGGGCTTTCCGCCTCTTCATCTTTTCCATTAGCGCGGCTCTCATCGCCCGCGCCCTCCTGAGGCTTACCGCCGGGACGGCGACGACGACGCCCTCCACGGCGCGTGGCGAATTCCGCGCGCAAGCGCCCGGTCTTGACGCTCGCCTCTGTATCTTCGTAATCCTTATCATCCGCGCTGCTTGCTTCGAAATGAGCGCCGTCGGCGGCTTCGGATGCGACTATGTCAGTATGTTCTGCGCGCTCGCTTTCGGTTTCGAGCACGGCCATGTCGGTTTCGCCTTCTTCGCCCTCGCTTCCCGCAGAAGAAGAAGCGCGGCGCTTGCGTCCACCTGCGGCGGTGGTGGTGGTGGTGGTCGCAGCCTTCTTGCTCGACGCCGCTCTCTTGGTCGTGCTTTTGGGCGCAGCTTTTTTGGCACTGCTACTGCTGCTGCTGCTGCTGCTGCTGCTGCTGCTGCGAGGCCGTTTCGGTGACGAGGCTTCATCCCCTGTTGAGCTTTTCGCAGTCTGCGCAGCCGGGGCGGCTGTTTTCGCCTGTCGCCCCTTCTTAGTCGTCGCCCCGCGCTTTCCGCGCGTAGGTTCAACGGCGGAGGTCTCTTCAAGACCGACGCCTTCAACTGACTTTTCATCATCACTGATGCGCTCGAAGCTCTGCGCCCCGCGCGCATCCTCGGCGACCTCGTCAATGAAATCGGTGACGTGAGCGGCGACAGCCTTTTGTACTTGCGCAGATGACGCTGGCTGTCCTTCGCCGGCGGGTGCAATGTCGCTGTCGTCCACACGTTGGAAGGAGGCATCGGATGGGAGGCCGTTGTTGAGAAGCGAACCGACCTCCGTCTCATGCACGCCTTCCATGTCAAACTCGACGGCGTGAATCTGATCGAAGATGCGCTCTTGCAGCCTCGCATCCTTGAACATCGCGCCATTCTCGGCGGCTGCTATTTCGTCCTCATCAACGATGCGTTGAAAGTCACTGCCGCCAGCCGCGAAAGGCGTCTGTACATCCTCCGTATTGAGGGCGGAAGCGGCTGCCGCTGCGCGCTGCGTGGTGGTCGCCTCCTCACCCTGCTCTTCTGAGGTTTTGCCGCGCCGCCGACCGCGCCGTCCACGACGACGCCCGCTCTCTTCCGTCTCCTCCGCCTGTTTTCCGGTTACGGTAGCACCAGCCACCTCCGTCTCCACAGGCTCGTCCTGGAGGGCTAACCCCGCTGGTTCGGCTTCAATGGTGACAGCGCCGGGCTCGGCCTCATGGAGCGGTTCGAGGCGTTCCTGCGTGGCATCTATGTGATGCTCGCGCTCGATGCGCGCCTGTTCGATATGCTCCTGTGCAGCACGTTCGGCGGTTCCCGTATCCGCCTTCTTCGACTTGTCGAGGACTATGCGCTCGAACTCCTCTTCTTCATCGAAGAAGTCTGAGACGTAGAGGAAGGCATCGCGTTCGAGTCCGACATCAACGAAAGCGGATTGCATGCCGGGCAAGACTCTCATCACGCGACCTTTGTAGATGTTGCCGACGATGCCCTGATTTTCTTCGCCGCGCTCGATGTAAAATTCCGTGACGCGCTCATTCTCGATGATCGCGATCTTTTTTTCGCGTCCATTGACGCTGACAATTAATTCTTTTGACATGTTCTGAAAAATTTCCCTTGCTCGCGGCGATTACCATCGGAGCGGCAAGCAGCGGTCGGTAAGCTTTGTTTCGTCTGCGCGCGCTGATGTAGCGGCGAGCGCGAAACTTCGGCTGCCGAGCTGTTCGCTCTCCGTGGTGGCCGTCGTGTAGATGCTGTGGAGTGGCGGACGGGCGCAGTCTGCAAGCCAAGGGGCGAGACGCGTCAGTCGGACACAGTGAGCGGGCCAATGTTGTGGCCCGCGTAGAATTGTTGATGAGAGATGACCGGCCCGTGAGACCGGCGAAGATTTGAAGCCCGTCAGCTTGTGTTTCAAAGCACCGGCTTCGATGGCGCGCAATCCTTGTTCGGCGACTAAAGTGGTCGCGTCCGTGGCGCGTGAGTATTGAGACCTATCCAAAGGGATTTCCCCGCATTGCCAAAGGGGCCGTCCGCGCTTCTTAAGCCCATCACCTATAGGTTGAAGCAGGGAGCACACGTTCTCCGAAATGAGAATCCGCATGCTCGACACCCACTTGCGACCCGGTCGCACGCCCGGACGGCTCTCTGGCCGTTCCGCGACAAAACATGACGCGCGCTTCTGCGTTTGGGGGGTGATGGCCGCGAAACAAAGCGGCCGCTCGGCAGATTACAAGAATCAAAAGCAGGTCGAGTTCAGTTACCGACCCTTATAATTTCGCATCTCGCCTGTTAATGAAGCTACCTGAAAATTCATCGGGTTGGGCAGCGACCTGACAACAGTTTGTCCCGGTGGATGCGCCGTGCCAAAAGCCTTTGGGCGCATGCAAGGCGAGCTGGGACAAAGTATAACCGAGAGTGAGCCAAAACGCGAAGCCTTGTCACCGCTTCATCTCCTGGCAATATCCGCGCCCTTTGTTCCACAACACTAGACTTCAGGCGACGACTGATGAGCTATTTGGTTTCGAGCTTCTTCAGCATCTCGACGGCATTCGTATTACCGGGGTTTAATTCCAGCGAGCGTTTGTAGTTCCTGATGGCTGGCTCCCCTACACTTTTGATGAAGGTTGGAAAATCACCACCTGTACAATTAATACCGCTCGCGCCTACGCTCGGCAATCCGGTTATCCAACCTCATTCGTATATTCCGTTGTAATCCCGATATTCAGAAATATACAGAGGAAATGCGTACTTTCGCTGCCTCTGAATTTAACGAAGTGCGGTTCATCTGCAACTTAACCATGAGCGCCAACGGCTCCGTGCGACATGTTTGGGCGATGTGTTTGCGTGCGTTCCTTGCCCCTGCTTTCAGAGAGGAATCACTATGAAGTTTTCGCGTACAATAAATTTGATACCAACCAAGCGAACTGCCCTATCTATGATGATGGCCGCAGCGGTGCTGATGGTTTACAGTGTTTTAGCAGTGCAAAGTGTCTATGCTAATCACCCCGTACTGGTCGAGGGTAATTGCAACAACCCTCCGGCAGGCAACCCCGCCCTGCCTCCCGGCTCTCCGCAGGGCACGTGCGGCGATTATGACGGTGACGGTCGCATCGGCACCGCCGAAGACAATGACGGAGATAGAGTCTTCGGCACAATCAATGGAGCTAATAGCGCACTCGCAACCGCTGTCAACAACAACGGCACGATCACTATCGTCAAATCCGGCACCTTCCCTGAGCAGGTGATACTGACCGGAAACGTGACGCTGCAAGCCGCGCCCGGCGTGGATGCGAATATAGACGCCGTACTGCAAGGCGACCCTAACAATGGCACGCGCCAGAATCAACCCGGCATCATCGTCAACGCACCTGCCAACCGCTACGTGATAATTCGTAACATCACGAGCCGCAACTGGACGAGCGGCATACAGGTGAACGGCAGTTCGCGTGTAACCATCGAGAATTGCCGCATCGAACACAACGTCAACTACGGCATCGAAGTCAATGACAACGCCCGCGTCAAGGTTGACAAAAGCGAGGTTATAGCAACAGGCTTCCGTCTCAACCCGGCGACAGGCGATTTCCCGACCACCAGCAATCCGAACCCCGGCATCGGCATTTCGTTCGAGGACAACTCGCGGGGCGCAGTGTACCGAACTGAAGTCGCGGGCAGCTTCAGAGCCGGAATTTCTGATCGCTCAAGCGGGAGCGTAAAGATCAAAGACGTATATCTGTTCGACAACAATCCTGATAAGGATGGCTCCGGCAATGGGAACGGCGGCGACGACGACGACGACGGTTAATCTGGTTATAACTGGAATGGGCCGAATCTGCGGCTAACAGAGGCCACACATCCGATTAGATGTGTGGCCTCTGCGATGTGTCTCATTGTCCAGCCTTTAAGTTGCTGTTTTCTTGATTTGATAGGAAACCTTTGGGAAAGGACATATCACTTTAAGACCTTACCTGATTTCATTAAAAGTGCGACTGAAACAGCGCGTATTCGCTCCGGGAAACGAGCGAGCACTTACACTTCGGCAATCTGTTTTAATCGTTCATGGTCGAGGATAAAGATTCGCTTTCTCCCAATCCTGATGATGTTGCCAGTTTTCAATTCATTGAGCGCGTTCGTCGCGGTTTCACGATAAACACCGAGCCGCTCGGCGATGTCTTGATGGGATAACCCTTCAACCTCGTCTCCCCTGGCTTCTCTTAAAAGCAGTGCGGCAACGCGCGTGATCAGCCTTTTAAATGCGGTGTCCTCTAATTGCTGCTCGGCCTCAAGCAGTCGCTGGCCCATTCCTTCCAGAATACGCAGCGCCACCTCCGGCCTGGATAAAAGTAACCGCTCAAGATCAGCGCAATTCATCGTGATGATCATAGAATCTTCCATCGCTTCAGCATAGGTGTCATACCTTTTATGTCCGATGCAACTCATCTCTCCGAAGAAGGAGAAGGGAAGAAGATGCGCGATGACAAGCTTACGGCCTTCCGCCGACATACGATAAATCTGTACTGAGCCCGCCCTCAGAACAAAGAGCGCTTCACCCGTTTCCCCCGGCGTGTATAGAACATAGCCTCTGGGCAAACTCCGCACCACCGTCACACGATCAATCTCTTTCATCTCTTCAGGAGTAAAATCCCGAAACAGATCAACCGCCGCAACATCCGTTTGCTTTGGGCGCAACCCGCGCCTTTCTGATCTCATTTGGTATCCAGACGAAAAGGTAAACCAATATCTGCATAAAACTTCATGGAAGCTTCTGCCAGTTTAATAGAATGGATGGAACTCATTCGGTAATCAAGCTTACACAAATAAGCGGGATCAGTGTAACCGGCATTACTGACACGACTACAGAATAAAGGCGATATTACGCATTAGAAGGGAACAAAGAGCAAAGACTGTCAATCCCCGAAGATAAAACCTTTAAGGAGTTGTTGAAGATGAGCGCAAGTGTATTTGAAGTCACAGATCAAACTTTTCAGGACAAGGTACTTCAATCCGATATACCCGTACTGGTGGATTTTGGAGCGCCGTGGTGTCCGCCATGCCGGATGATCGCTCCGACCATCAAAGCCCTGGCGGAAAAGTATGAGGGCGCGGCGCTGGTTTGCGAGATGAACATTGATGACAATTCATCAACCGCGCAGCGCTACGGCATCAAGGGCATTCCAACTTTGATTCTTTTCAAAAACGGCAGGGAGGAAGAACGACTCGTCGGTGCGGCAAGCAAAGAGACGATCTCGCGCCTGATTGAAAAGTATTTGGTCGCGGCTCGCGCCTGACTCCGGAATTACAGATGTGCCGCGATGCGCTTCTGCCGCTTCCTCGTTTTAGTTGACGAAGCGGCGGAGTTGTACGCTGATGGCGAAACCGATGGCGATAAAAGTGGCGAGCACGGAGGAGAGACCCGCGCTCATCAAAGGCAACGGGACGCCGATCACGGGCAGCATGCCGAGCGCCATCCCGATATTGATGAAGAGTTGAAAGGCCAGGCCGCCGACAATCGCCATGATAACGAGCATACCCGTGCGGTCGGGCGCGCGCCGCGCCCCGGCGATCAACCTTGAGAGCAGCAGCGCATAGGCCAGCAGCAGAAGAATCGAGCCGGCAAAGCCCGTCGTCTCTGCCGTCACGGCGAAGATAAAATCCGTGTGCGGCATGGGCAGGAATTTCAGACGGCTCTGTGAATACTCGCTTGATGCGCGCGTGCCCGTGACCCCGCCCTTACCGACAGTCAGGATTGATTGCCAAGTGTGATAGCCGAAGCCTCGCCGGTCGGCGTTCTCAGGGTCGAGGATGACATTGATGCGTTCCTGCTGGTAAGTCTTGATCTTGCCGGTCTTGACCCCGACGGTGTAGGCGAGGGGCACTAGGATAAGGCTCAAAAGGAGCGCGGCGGCGACGACCCACATCCGTACGGAGGAGAGAAATAGCACGACGGCGAGAAGCGGAAAGTAAGTGAGCGTCTGCCCCGGATCAGGCTCAAGCAGAATGAGCCCGACGGGGAGTGCCAGAATCCCAACCCCGATGACCGTTTCCATCCACGTCAGAGCGCCTTGACGGTGCTTGCCGAAAAAATAGGCCAGCATCAACACCGTCGGAATCTTGACGAACTCCGAGGGCTGAAACTGTCCTACACCCGGAAGCTTGATCCAGCAGCGCTGCCCGTTAATCTTCATGCCGATGCCGGGAATAAGGACAATCACCAGAAGTACAAGGCCGAAGATATAAAAGGCCGGTGCAAACCTCACGAGCTTGCGATAGTCGGTCAGAGCCACGATGAGCATCGTGACGAACGCCACGCCGAGGCCGATCAGTTGCTTCTGCGCATAACTCTCCAACGGCATGGCGTTATGAATCTGCCATGTGCCGAAGAGCACGATGCCGACCGCCAGTACGGCCAGAAACCAGTCGAAATCGCGGACTTTTTGTCGTTCTAAAATTGCTGCCATAAGAAATTACAAGTGACGGGTGACAAGGTAAAAGACAAGATGTTTCCTTATCAGCGCTTTAAGGCGATCTGCTCGGCTCCGGGCGGCTCCTCGTGTCTGGTCTTGCGATAGTATTCATCGTAAATGGCGCGAACGGCGGGCGCGGCGTGCGTTCCGCCGAAGCCGACGTTTTCGATAAGGGCGAGCACGGAGATTTCCGGTTTGTAGGCGGGCGCGTAAGAGACGAACCAAGCGTGGTCTTTGTTCTCGCCGACATCTTTGCCGAGGCCGACGACCTGCGCCGTGCCGGTCTTGCCTGCGATCTCGAACCCTGCCATCTTGATTCGCGCCGCCGTGCCGCCGTTGTTGACCACGCCCCACATTCCCTCAAGGACCATGCGATGCTGATCTTCAGGGATGGGAATTACCTTGGGCGCGCGTTGATCGAACGCATACGCGGGTCGAGCAGGGAATGGGCCGACCTCCGAGACCTCTTTGGCTTGAATCAGCAGGTGCGGAACGTAAAGATTGCCGCCGACGCTGATGCTGGCAATCGCACGAATGAGCGAGATCGGCGTCACGATGTCATAGACCTGCCCGAACGAAGCATAGACCGTGTCTATATCTTTCCATTCCGGGTCGTTGGGGTTAAAGCGTCTCTTGAATTCGGGTGAAGGCGTCCAGCTTATGACTTCGTGCGGCAGGTCTATGCCTGAGCGCTTGTTGAAGTCGAACTCGTCAACCATCGCCATGATGCCGTTGATGGTCATCTTGAGGCCGAGGCGATAAAAATAGCCGTCGCAGGATTTCGTGATCGCGTAGGGCAGTTCGGGCGTGCCGTGATTGCCCATGCAACGCGTAAACTTGTTGCCGATGGTGATGCCGCCGCCGCACACCAGATTCGAGTTGTCGAGCGTGATCGCGCCCTGCTGGAGTCCGGCCACGGCCATCGGTATCTTCCACGTCGAGCCGGGGGGATAGCGGCCCTGTATGGCGCGGTTGACTAAAGGCGTGCGCGGGTCCAGCTTGAGCGCGGCATATTCCGCACGCCCCTCTTTGCTCCCAATACGCTGCGTGAACAGGTTCGGATCAAACGTCGGGTAAGAGGCGAGCACCAGAACCTCGCCGTTGTTCGGATTCATCGAGATGATCACGCCGCGCTTGGAAGCCGAATCGCGCAGGCGCTGTTCGGCAACCACCTGTAGATCGAGATCAATACTGGTGACGATGTCCTGACCGGGCTGCGGCTCGATGCGCTCGATCTCGCTCTGGATATGTCCGCGACTGTCCACGACCACCTTGCGATAGCCGTCGCGCCCGCGCAGGTAATCGTCATAGACGGCTTCCAATCCCTCTTTGCCGATAATATCGCCCGGCTTGTATTTGTCCTTATAACGCGGCTGCTCCAGTTGCTCAGGGCTGATCTCGCCGACGTAACCGAGCACATGCGCGAGCACGCCTTCCTCCGGATAGCGGCGCTGCGGCGCAAGCTCGACGCGGAGTTCGGGGAATTCCAGCGCGTGCGCCTCGACCCAGGCGATATCGGAGTAGTCGGCGTTCTCCTTGACGCGGATGGACTCGAAGGCGGGCTGCGATTTGATCTCGTCAAAGCGTTCGCGCAAGAGGTCTCGATCAATGGCTAACCCGACTGAGAGCTGCACGATGAGCGAGTTGAAGTCTTTGCCCTTTAAGTCCTCGCGCGAGAGGATAACGTTGTAGATGGGGCGTGAGTCAACTAGAAGCTTGCCGTTGCGGTCGAAAATCACGCCGCGCGGCGCGGGAATCGGCAGGAGGCGTATGCGCTGGTTCTCGGCGCGCTCGGCGTAGTAGTAGCCGTTGACGATCTGCAACACGTAAAGGCGGACTGCCAGGATGCAGAGCAACAGGATCACCAGCACCTGTATGATCCGTAGCCGCACCCGCAGGTTTTGTGAGTCATCCTCGAATTTCATAACTCAAAAGTAATCAGTATCAGTAGTCAGTTATCAGTAGTTGGCTTGTCGGTCACCAGCCAATTCAATCAATACCAGAATCAGCATATTATATCTATAAAATTCACTCACGTCCTTATGGCTGAAAACTGATTGCTGAGTACTGATTACTTCTTTACCTTCTTCTGCTCAAACCGCCGCCGACGCGACGCGCGACCCGTCTTCTCCAGGCGAACTGGCGACGCTGACGCGCGCGGTCGCTGAAGAAAGTGTCGAGGACGTAGAGAATCATCGTGCCGACGACGGTCGTCCCGATCAACTTGAAAGACGCCGTCTCGACGAAAGGTTTGAGCGGGGGCTGACCCAACATGCGATGAAGCAGGACGAAGACCACCGAATCGAGCAATGCCGCTCCTGCTAAGACGGGGATCCGCACCATCGGGTTGTCAAGCATCACGCGCGTCGCGAGGGCCGCGATCAGGTAGGCCACCAGCGTCTTTGAGAAACCGCCTGCGCCGAGCAATCCGCCGCCGCCTAAAGCGTCCATCGCGAGGCCTGCGACCGCGCCGATCACCAGCGCCTGTAAGGGATCGCGCTGCAAGGCGAAATAAACGACGACGATCAACGGCAGGTCAATATAGACAAAGGGAGGCCACTGTGCCCGCAGCGACGATTGCAAAATGACGGCCAGCGCAAGTACCAGCGCGATTTTCAGTTGACGCATGTTAAAACAGTGAAAAGTGACGAGTGATAAATGACGAGCGGGAAGACATGCTTGTAAGTTTATAACTTGCCGCTCTTCACTTGTGGCTCGTTACTGTTTTTTAACGTTCGGCAGCGCCTGATCCGGCGCGGTGCGTGGCGGCGGTTTGTATTGCAGCACGACGACCTCTTGCAGTGCGTTCAGGCGCGCGCCCGGCTTAATGCGAATGACATGCGGGATGGTGGGCGAACCCTTTTTGACTTCGACCACTTCGCCGACGTTAAGGCCGGAAGGATAGATGCCATCCTGCCCCGTCGTTGTCACGTAGTCGCCCACGTTGACCTCTTCGAGCCCGGAGACATATCGCATCTCGACGAGACCATTGATCCCTAAGCCACGCACGGAACCGAGCGCGTTTGATTGGCCCAGTTGACCCACCACTGCGCCCGCCGCCGCCTTCTCATCCGTAATCAGCATGACCTCGGCCGTCCAGGGGCTGGTGGCGATGACGCGCCCGACGATGCCGCTCGGCGTCATCACAGGCATGTTATTTTCGATGCCTGCCCTCCGGCCACGATCAATCGTCACCGTATCGAACCAGAGAGACGGATCGCGCGCGATGACGCTCGCCATCACGGTGACGTACGGGCTCTTTTCTTTAAAATCGAGCAGGGCTTTCAAACGCCCGTTCTCATCGGCAAATGTGCGCGATTGCGATAGCTCGATCTGCATCTGCTCGACGCGCAGCCTTAACTGCTCGTTTTCCGACGCGGCGTTCCTTAAGTTGATAATCCGCTGGACAAGTCCGACGCTTGCGCCGCCCGCTCCGGTCGTGATGCGTTGGAAAGGCGAGACGATGGCCTGCGCCCAGACGCGAATCACGCGCTGCTTGCTCACATTGTCGCGCGCGTCATAGGACATCAGCGCCAGGTTCACAAAGAGCAGCCCGACGAGCCACCAAGGGGCTCGCTGCCTGATCTCCCTCTGCGTGCGCATGACTGCCATAAAATCAGATGTCGGATGTTAGTTGTTGGATGTTAGTTATAAAGCCAGCGACTCCGCATCTAACATCCAGCATCTAGTATCTGCTTTTACGTTCCGCTCGTGAGCGTGTTGTCCCACTTGACGCGTTTCAAAAGATTGAAGTCGGAGAGCATCTTGCCCGTACCGAGGACGACGGAGGAGAGCGGGTCGTCGGCCAATGAGACTGGAAGGCCGGTCTCAATCGAGAGGCGGCGATCCAGATTCTTTAAAAGCGCGCCGCCGCCCGTCAGGACGATACCGCGCTCGACGATGTCTGCGGAAAGTTCGGGGGGCGTCCTCTCAAGCGCGACGCGCACGGCGTTGACGATTGTAGTGACGGAATCCGACAGAGCCTCGCGCACTTCCTCGTCCGTGATCGTGATGGTCTTCGGTATGCCTTCGATAAGATTGCGCCCGCGCACCTCCATCGTCAGCACTTCGTCAAGAGGGAAGGCCGAGCCCAGCTCGATCTTGATCGCTTCGGAGGTGCGCTCGCCGATCAGTAGATTGTACTTGCGCTTGATATACTGCGTGATCGCCTCGTCCATCTCATTACCGGCGACGCGCACGGCACGCGAATAGACGATGCCTGAAAGCGAGATGACGGCGATGTCTGTGGTTCCGCCGCCGATGTCAACGACCATGTTGCCGTGCGGCTCTGTGATCGGCAGACCAGCGCCGATGGCCGCCGCCATCGCTTCTTCGACCAGATAAACTTCAGAAGCCTTGGCACGGTAAGCGGAGTCTTCGACGGCGCGGCGCTCGACCTGCGTAATCTCACTGGGGATGCCGATGACGACGCGAGGGGAAACCCAGGTCTTGCCGTTATGGGCTTTGCGTATAAAGTGCTGGAGCATCTTTTCCGTGACTTCAAAGTTGGCGATGACGCCGTCCTTCATCGGTCGGATGGCGACGATATTGCCGGGCGTGCGTCCGAGCATCTCCTTGGCGTCCCGGCCCACGGCTTCGACGGCGTTGGTGATCTTATTGATCGCCACGATTGACGGCTCAGAGACGACAATGCCGCGTCCCTTTGCATAAACGAGCGTGTTGGCTGTGCCAAGGTCTATCGCAAGGTCGCTTGAAAAAAGACTGAAAATTGATTTAAAGGCCATTTTGTGTCCATTACTGTTGAAAATAGGGAAGCGCTCGAAGGGGTAAGCGTTTGGCGCACACGCGAGGCCGAGCTTGAAGCCGGGAAAACGCGCACGCATCAACTTGGGTCACGCTCACCGCACCGAGAGCGAACTATTTAAGATACACCGAAGTAGGACGATTAGCTATTGCGAAATGGTTATTTCGTTAAAAAGTTGAAGGGAGGAGTTACGCCGCCACACAAATACAGTTCTTGTTGGCCGCTTTGGCTTCGTACATCGCCCGATCCGCGCAGGCGATCAGTTGCTGCGGCGATTGCGCGTGCTGCGGGAAAGCCGCCACGCCGAAGCTCGCCGTGAGCCGCAGATGCAGACCGCGCCCGCCATGAAACTCCTGGCGCGCTATGCGGTCGCGCACGCGCTCGGCTACCAGCAGGGCCTGCTCAATGCCGCTTTCCGGCAGAATGATGACGAACTCGTCGCCGCCGTAACGCGCCACGACATCCGTATCGCGTATCGAAGAGAGGATCACCGCCGCCATCTCCATCAGGACGTGAGAGCCGACGAGATGGCCGTGGTGGTCGTTGATGGCCTTGAAATCGTCAAGGTCAAGGAAGAAGGCGGCGACCGTTGAGCCGTAGCGACGAGAGCGCTTGATCTCGCTCAAAAGGAATTGGCGAAGGAAACGGGCATTATGCAGTTTCGTCAAATCGTCCGTCAGTGAAAGGCGCTCGGCCTCGCTGATGCGCACGGAGTTTGAGAGCGCCGAAGCAATAGGAAGGGCGAGCGCGCCTAGAAGCGCCGCCTCCGCTTTTGTAAAGAGGCGGGCTCCGTTGCCCTCGCGCGCAGCTTCCAGCACACCCATCACACGGTCGCCGCAGACGAGCGGCACGGCCAGAAAGCGCCCGTTCTTCTCCCTCTTCCTGACGGTTTCGGCGCTCGCGACCGCCGCGCGCGCCGCCCTCGATTCCGCGCCCGAGAGGATCAATGCGTCGCCCATCAGAGCGCGCCGCCAGTCCTTTTCTGAAAGCGCGCGGTTGCTCTCCATCAGCCCGCGTGCCGCCAGCGGCTCAAGCTTGCCCGCCTCTGTCCCGCTGTTTTCCGAAGTCAGATAGATGGCCCAGCGATGCGCGTGAACGAGCGGAGCGAGTCCGGCCAGCGCCGTCTGCGCGGCGCTCTTTTGATCGTTGGCGAAATGCAGGGATGCGACCAGCTCGAAAGCCGCGCGCAAGGTCTCTGTGCGCAGCCTTTCGGGAAGAAGCAGCGAGGCCGCGCACGACGATGTCATGCTCTCGGCGCTTTCAGGTAGCTGTAAGTCGCCTGTCATCCCGCGTTCCTCAAGCTCGCGCAGTAGCGCGGGTAATTGCGCCGGGCTCGCGGCAATTACCCTGAAGCCCATGCGTTTGAGCGCCGAGTCGTCGAACGTGGTGCGGCTCGCGGCCTGCAAATTACCATTGCTGTAACGGCGACATGCGACGAGCGGAATATCCGGCCAGAGCAGCGTGGCGCGCTCGACCGCCGAATAAAGCTCTATCGTGCTGGCGGAGGGTTCGACCTCATAGAGCACAGCCAGGGGCGATGCGCCGTCTGTTTGAAGGATGGTCGCATCGTGGGCGCTCCCTGCGTTGACGTTGATCTCAACGCCCGCCTCGCGCAAAACTCCGGTCATCGCCGGCGCGGGCGCTTTGTGCGTATCGGCCATCAAGATTACGTGCTTCATCATATAGTTTCCCTTTGCTCTACTTTCTCTGACGGCTCGCGCCCGAAGCGAAAGGAATTCGATACTGCTCACCATTGCCCTGCGGGTCTTGAGCTTCAAGCAAGACCTCGCGCGCATCTGCCAGGATCGTGATCTGAATCTGAAATGATCCGTCGGCGGCTGAAAGTGTCTCGCGCCCGCCGATGCGGATGGTTGTGCCGCGCGGCGCGCGTCCACGCAGGATATAAACATTGCCGCCTATAAAGTCGAAAGAGACATCGGAGACCGCGACTCGTTCGTTAGTTCCCGGCGGCGAGACGATGAACTTCTGCGGCTCGCACCAATCACTTGCCTGTCCTGACGAGGCTGTGGCGCGCACGCGCCAGAAATAATCGCCCGGCCTGAGGTCGCTGGCATTAAATTTGGTGGCGATCAACTGGTCGCGCTCGATGACGCGACCCGCCGCGACAAAGAATGGCGAGGTGGCGACCTCGACGCGGTAATGGGCGGGAATGCCGGATGCCGGGCGCTGCCAGCGCAAAGAGACGTTGGCCGCGCCGCCCGTCCCGGCCTGCACTCTTTCAAGATTACGCGGCGCGACGGGCGGAGGAACATCAAGCAGTCGCTCGCGACGCGCCACCGTGCCCGATTGATTGATCGAGAGATATTCGCCGTTACGCACGGTGGTCTTCTCGCCATTTGCCGTGACCGTCTCGATCTGTCCCGATGCAACGCGAATCTCTTCTGTTTTGTCCGGGTTGACGCCGAAGCTCACGCCCGTATCGCCAGCCAGCCTATTCTCTGTCTGTCTGGTTTCGACGACGTTTACTGCGCCCTCCGGCTGATGCTCCGTGCGGACGTTGATCTGTCCAGTGTCAACCGCGACGCGCACCTGCGTATGCTGTTCGCCTTCGGCCTTGGTGTTCTCGCGGATGATGACGGTGCTGTTGGGGCGCACGACTAAGGTCGAGCCGTCTGCGAGCGTGACGCGCGCTCGACCATCCGTCTGCGTTTGGACGGTATCGCCCGGATAAAGTTGCGTCTGACTGCTGGCCGCAACGGTTTCGCGCGTCGAGGCGCGGATGACCCGCACGTCGCCCTCGAAAGAGATAAAACGCGCTCCAGTCGGAGCCTCTGGAGCGGTCGCGCTGCTCTTAAACGGACTGCCGTACTTCCACACATAGACGCCCGCGCCCGCCCCGGCCATCCCGACGACGACGAGCATTATCATTATGTAGATTTGCCGCTTCTCGATGATCCACCAGTCGAGATCGAAGCGGCTGCGCTTTGTAACCATAATGTGGAAGGTGAGACTTGAAATCCGTGTGGGGCGCTAAAATTTGCGAGTGGCCGGGAAGCCGACACCGGAAACTTGGCCTTTGGCTTGAGGAGTGAAACTGACCGGAACTGCGGCCAAGCTACAGCACTCCCTGTTTGAGAACTTAACACAGGCGCGCTTGCCTGTTCAAGCATCTTTTACGATGTTGGCCAAAAGGCGAGCTAAAGCGCTAAATAAAGAGAAAATAAGGAGGGAAGGCCGTACTTCATGAGTTTAACGGCGTTCGCCCGTTCCCGTC
This sequence comes from Pyrinomonadaceae bacterium, assembly GCA_046714695.1. Taxonomy (GTDB): domain Bacteria; phylum Acidobacteriota; class Blastocatellia; order Pyrinomonadales; family Pyrinomonadaceae; genus DASQYE01. The sequence continues at coordinate 13,248 of JBKKAL010000285.1, read as the reverse complement.
ATTTCGTTATCAGTTTCTTCTACGTCCTCGAAGGGCCGCCCGAAGTCCGGTGGGAGGTCTATATCAATATCTCTCTCGGCATGTTGAGGCCAGATGAACGAAGCGGCGACAGAGCCGAGCAGCACGACGGCCACCACGCCGAGCGAGATTCCAACCGGGATATGTACGCCGGCGGCGACGATGAGCATTTTCGAGCCGATAAAGGTGAGCACGATGGCCAGGCCGATCTTGAGGTAATGAAACTTTTCGACAACTCCCGCAAGCAGAAAATAGAGCGAACGCAGACCGAGGATGGCGAATACGTTCGAGGTATAGACGATGAAGGTATCGGTGGTAATGGCAAAGATCGCCGGGATCGAGTCAACGGCAAAAACCAGATCGGTCACCTCGACGATGACCAGCACCAGTAGCAGTAACGTGCCGGTCAATCTTCCGTTGACGCGCGTAAAGAACTTCTCCTCCTCGTAATGGCGCGTGATCGGAATAAAGTGCGTAACGAATCGTACCACCGGATTCTTCTCCGGATTAATATCCGTCTCTTCCTGGCGGAACATTCTGATACCTGTAAAGATCAGAAAAGCGCCAAAGATATAGACGATCCAGTTGAATTCCCTGATGAGCGCCGCGCCTAGAAAGATCATCGCGGCGCGCATCACGAGCGCGCCGAGCACGCCCCAGAACAGAACACGGTGCTGGTATTTCGCCGGAACTTTGAAATAAGAGAAGACGAGAAGGATAACGAAGAGGTTATCAACCGAGAGGGACTTTTCGATCAAGTAGCCGGTGAGATACTCCAGGCCCTTCTGATTACCGAGATGCCAGAAGACGCCTCCGCAGAAGATCAGAGCGAGCGTGATCCAGACGACACTCCAAGTAGCCGCTTCCTTGTAGGTGATGGCATGGGCCTTACGGTTAAAAACGCCAAGGTCTACAAAGAGCATTATGAGGATAAAAACGTTGAAGCCTACCCATGCCCAGATCGAATGATCCATCTCTATCATGTTCATTGTCGGAATAACATAACACCCGCGCTTGGGAGCAATCAACCGGTGTTCGAGAGATGTTACATAAATTTGCGCGCATCGTTACGAAAAGGTCGTCCGTGGGGGCGTGCTCCCTGCCTCGGCGGAGTTGCGGCACGGCTGCCGTCTCCGCTACAATTCGCCGTTTACGAGAGAGCTGTTAATCGGCCATCAAATCATTAGCCGTTAACTCTTGCGTAAATCACCAAATACTCGTTCAGGAAATCATAAAGCATGCTGAAATTTTTTAGTCGTATGGAACGAACTCGCGGCTTGATCATCGTCGTGTTCGCCATCATGATGGCGGTCAGCCTCGTTATCTTCTACGCGCCGAACCGCAACGCGAGTGCCACGCCCGCCAACAACAACGAAGTTCTCGCCACCGTCGACGGCGAAGACGTTACGGTCGGCGATATGCAAACGCTCAAAGACAGCTACATGCAAATGTTCGGCGGTCAGATCAGCCTCGCGCAACTGGGCGGCGATAAGCGTTTTCTTGACGGGTTGATCCGCGACCGCGTGATCGCGCAGGAAGCAGCGCGTCTGGGCCTCGCGGCCTCAGATGGCGAAGTCGCCGATAAGATACGCAAAGAGTTCCGCGACGCTTCTGGGAAATTCGTCGGGTTCGACCGCTACAAAGAGTCTGTCGTTTCCCGTTACGGTAGTATCGAGCGCTTCGAGCGTCAGATTCGCGACCAGATCGCCGCCGAAAAGCTGGAGGCTTTCGTCACCGCAGGCGTGCGCGTCTCCGAAGACGAGGTGCAGGACGATTTCAAGCGCAAGAATTCGAGCTTCCAGCTAGTCTATGTGCCGGTAACGGCTGACAAGCTGGCACAGAAGATTCAGCCTTCGGACGAAGAGTTGCGCGCCTATTTCGATCAGCACAAAACGGATTACCGTATTCTCGAACCGCAGAAGAAGATTCGCTATCTCTTTATTGATCAGGCCAGGGCGGGCGAGAAGTTGCAGATCGCGGACACGGACTTGCGCGCAGAGTATGACAAGCTTACGCCGGATAAAAAACAGGCCGGAGTCCGCGTGCAGCAGATAGTGTTTAAAGTAGCGCGCCCGGATTTAGACGAGCAGGTGAGAAACAAGGCAATGGCTCTTTTGACGCAGCTTCGCGGCGCAGCGGCGGGCGCGCCCGTCACCGAAGAGGCTTTTGCGACCGCCGCGAAGGGCAACTCGGAGGACGCGGCGACGGCACAGTCCGGGGGGTTTCTGCCCGCGCCTGTCAAGCGTGATCCGAACAAGCCCACTACGCCACCTTACGAGCGCATGCTGGATATGCAGGAAGGCGAGGTCGCCGACGTGGTCAGGAACGGCAACAACTATTACATCCTGCGGCGCGGCGCGGCGGTTCCTAAAACTTTCGAGGATGCGAAGCCGGAGCTGCTCGCTTCCATGCGAAATAGTCGCGCTTACGCCATCGCCGCGCAGTTGGCCGCGCGCGCCGAGGCTCGCTTGAAGGAGACAAAGGATTATCAAAAGGTCGCGCAGGAGTTTGCAGCGGAAGCGAACATGAGTCCCGCCGACATGGTCAAGGAAACGCCCTACATCAAACCGGGCGACGATGTTCCCAATATCGGCAGTAATCAAAAGTTTGAGGAGGCCATCGCGCCGCTCGCAAATCCCAACGACGTGGGCGAGCGCGTAGGGATCAGGGGCGGGTTCGGCATTCCCATGCTTTTAGACAAGAGAGAGCCGCGCGTCCCTGAACTGGAAGAAGTAAAAGACAAGATTGCGCAGGCGTTCAAGCAGGAGCGCGCCAAACAGCAGTTGGAGCAAAAGGCGAACGAGTTGGCCGGGAGTGCCACGAGCGCCGCCGATCTGAAGGCCGCCGCCGAAAAGCTGGGCCTTGAGGTCAAGACGGAGGACGCTTATAAAATCGGCACGCCGCTGGGTGAAGCCGGGACGAGCCCCGCCGCCGATGATGCCATCTTCAATCTGAAAGAGGGTGAGATCACAAAAACGCCCATCAAGATCGGCGACAACTGGGTCGTCATCGGCGCGGCCAAGCGCACCGAGGCAGACCTCGTGGAGTTCGCCAAACAGCGCGATCAACTGACGCAGACTACGCTCTCTGCGCGCCGTAATCAGGTCTTCGACGACTACATCACAAGCCTTCAGGCTCGTATGCAGCGCGAAGGCAAGATCAAGATCAACAAGGACGTGCTCGCCAAAGTCGCTGAAGACGAGCCCGCCGCCGCACCTCCGAGCCGCCCGCAACTTCCTATCAACGTCAAGTAAAAGAGTGTGTGGCGACAAATAGCAAAACCGCCCGGTGGCCTGTCAGGTCACCGGGCGGTTTTGCTATTTCGGCTTGCTTATTATTTCTTATGGAGCAGGGACTAAGAAGACATCCCATGCCCAGCGACCAAGGTGCGCGTCGCTCGTATCCTTGACTTTGGCCCTATAGCGGAACTTGTTGCCGTATTGGTCAACTCGTTTCGACTCCTTGTAATCCAGCTCAAAATGAGCAATGCCAAGTTCCGATAGGGTGTGTAGTTCTACAGCCTCTGAGATGCCATTGTGGTTGGCGTCCTGCCACAATCGTAAGGAGGAGAAGATGCCGTCATTTTTGTTGATCTCGCCATCGGCGTTGCCGCCATTCTGCGGTTTGTCAAACTCGGCCAGGGCAAGAAACCCGTTTGGATTGGGCGATGCAGGCTGCGCGGTATAATTACCGAACAACTCTGCGCCGTTATCAACTTTGCCATTGCCGTTGCGATCAAGCGCGAGCCAGGCGTCATCAGAGCCAAAGCTTGTCCAGCTTAAGCGCTCGGCCTGACCATCATTGTCGAGGTCGAAGTTGACTCCACCGGCATTGCTGGTGAGGTTAAAGCCATTGCCTAAAATGTCAACGACGATTGGCTCAGGCGGACAGCCAAGGGCGTGCGGGTCCAGGGAACAATTGAGGTCAGCGAGAGGCCGCGGCACTGCATTACAATTTACTGTCACAGTAATGCTGCCAGTAGTGGCATCTGCTGTGTTGCAAAATTGAACCGTCTCGGTACAGCCTCCTGGATTGCTCGAACCCGGCGTTGCATCTATTGTCTTTTTCTCACAACTGGCCGAAGTTACAACGTCCTGTGTCCTGAGTCTGGGGGTTATCTGTGCGCCGCAGTCCACACTTGTCGGATTACTCCCGTTTGGGCAATCCGCTTGACAGTCGTAATTCTGCGGCTGCCCGCAGTTGTTATTCCCCTGAGGGATGGCAGGAGTCATAGGCGGCGCTGGACTCAAAAAACTCTTTATCAGTGAGAAGAACTTTGCCTTGATAAAATTTGAGCTTTTCGCTTTACTCGAATCCTTAACGCCAACCCCATAATCATCACGAACAATAATATCGCTGAATTTGAAACTGTAGATGCCGCCCCACGTCAGAATGTCCAGCGTGGATGAATTAACGATAAGGTCTTTTGGGTGAGTAACGTTCTGCCGTGAATTTGTCGGAGAGTTAAGAAGCAGTGCATACTCACGAACTTTGATTCCGGCATTGTCATACTCATATATCGTTGAGGTGGTAGATAAACCATTCATAGCTACCCAGAGATGGCCTGTCTCAGGATTAACCGACGCAGAGTTGATAATCGTAAAGCCTCCGGTCTGGTCTGTTTTCCTCTCGCTCAGGAAATCCTTGAGCACATCCGTTTGAAATGTAATAGCATCCCCTTCTACTGGAAATTCTGCGACCAGCGCTCCCAGTGAATCTGATTTCAGAACGTAAGGGGCGGGCGCATACGTTGAAACATAATAGATTTCATCCGCTGGCCCGGCTATAACCTGACCTCTATTTAAGAACTCATTCTCCACCGGACTACTATCAAAAGTCCTCATATTTCCGAAGCTTCCGAGAAGCGAGCCCGTAGGATTATAGAGATGCAATAACTTTCCACCGGACGGCGAAGCAATCACTACATTGCCATTTCTAAGCACCGCAATTGACCTTGGATAAACAACGGGAAATTTGCTGAGTTCCTGCCCTCTGGCATCTAAAATCCGCACTGTCGAATCTGAGCGGCCCAGGTAGAGATTACCGTGTGCGTCAACGGTAAAAACTTCGACATTGCCGGGCAAAGAAGCTGCTTTCTTCAGGCTCTTATGTTTCCGCTCATAAACGAGCAGGTCTCCGGTCATCTGATCGAGCGCATAGATTTTCTGACCATCTTTAGAAGATGCGAGGCGTGTTTTCTTGACATAGTCATTGGTGATTAACTTTTCGGAAGATTGCAATACTGTGAGAGGAGCACGTTTCTTCTGTTTGGAATTACCGGCGTAGCTTTTGAATGTTGCGATGAGGATGAGAGATAAAAAAATTGATACACATAGAACGAGGAGTTTGTTATGCCGCGTCATTGTGAGCGTCTCCTTATAGAGGTAACAGGATGAGGCTGGCAGGAGCGCGGGGCGTGGGAGGTAGGCTCTTGCCCTCAAAGAACGGGCGTAAAATAGCCCACTCTGGATGTATTGTCAACGAGCTTTACGTCATTAAGGAAATAGTTCAGTCCGGTCTTTTTTGACATCATCACCACCATCCGAGCAGTTTCCACCAGAGGAAACCTACGGCTATCCAGATCGGGATATTGACAACTGAGACAATCAGGCCAAGCCCCCACCATGTCCGCTGCTTGACGTAGCCAGCTCCGAACCAGATGGGCGCGGGCGTCGTGCCGTAGTGCGTCAGCGAAGCATCCAGGTTTGAAAAATATGCGAGCGAGAGGACAGCCAGATAAGGCGGTGCTCCGGCTGCGAGGATGACGACGAGGAAGGGCACATACATCGCCGTCGCGTGCGCCGTAATGCTGGCGAAAGCGTAGTGAGCGTAGAAATAGATGAGCAGCAGTCCGCCGAGCGCCGCCCACCATGACCATCCTGCTGTAAAGCCCGCAGCCGTCTCGGCAAAGCGCTTGGTGATCCCGGTTTCGCCGAGCGCCTCGGCCATCCGCACCAGTCCCCCATACCAGATAAAGACATCCCATGCCCCGCGCTCCGACACGACATCTTCCCAATCCAGCACTCCGCTCAAGAGCAGCACGCAGATACCGACGAGCGCGACCACCGCATAGTGAATCGCGCCGACACGGCCACTTGTCATCCCCGGCAGCTTATCGCCTATGATCCAGAGCGTGGCGACAAGACCGAAGACCATCAACATAATCTTCTCCGGCCAGCGCATCGGGCCAATACGACGGAGTTCTTCGGCGGCGAACTCTGCGGCCGCCGGGGTGTGCTTGATCTCCGGAGGGAAGAGGCGATAGAGAAGAAGCGGAACGACGAGAAGCGAGATCAATCCGGGAAGGATTGCGCCGATGGCCCAACGGCTGTAGGTCAACTCGATGCCGGTCACTTGCATGGCAAACTTCGCGATCAGGACGTTCGACGCCTGCCCCGTCAGAAACATCGCGCAGACGATTACATCGCACTGGTAGAGAAGCACCATCAGGAACGCGCCGAGCCTGCGCGCCGTCGGCCCCGGCCTGGACTCGTAAGCTTCGGCGAGGCTTTTGGCGATGGGAAAGATGATGCCGCCTGAGCGAGCGCCGTTCGAGGGCACGACGCTCGCCAGCAGCATGTCGGTCGAGATGAGCGCATAGCCGAGACCGAGCGAGCGTCGCCCAATCGCGCGTATAAAGAGGAGAGCGATGCGCCTTCCGAGCCCCGTCTTGATCATCCCGCGCGAGATCATAAAGGCCGCCAGCACCAGCCACACAATCGGATCGGCATACCCTCGCAGCGCTTCATTCACCGTCATCGCGCCCGAGAGTGCAATCGCCGTGATTCCCAAAAGCACAACCGCGCCGCCCGGCACGGGCCGCAGGATACAACCGATGATCGTGGCGACGAAGATCGCCAGCAGCCGCCAGGACTGAGCCGTAATCCCTGCTGGAACGGGCGCGAAGGCGACCGCCAGAGCGCAGGCCACGACGATGGCCCACTTGATGATCCTATGCCCGCGCTCTCCGTTCCCTTCATCTACAGGGTCTGGAGCAGCGACCGAATCGTTGGTTCTATCCGTCATTTGCTTATGGTTAAGCCGGGAAGGTTAGAAGAGCCGAAGGAGATACTACAGCTTTTTGATCTCGCCGCGTTGATGAAAATTGGCGTGTCGGTATTTATTTCGCCCGCGCGCGAAAAGGAGAGACAAAAAGCGTGAGCCTCACATTGATGTGGTCAAGTGAAGCTCACGCTTTGGGGATCGGAAGAGAATGAAGACTCTTTTGTTTTAAAAGCGGCGCATGAGCGGCGCGATGTCCGACTGTGTGGTGTTGAGCTTGATCTCGACCTCTTCGCCTTGCGAAGTAACGCTCAGATCTTCGATCAAGTTAGAGAAAGCCTCTGCTTCCGCCTTGCGCGCGCCGGACTTGTCGCCGCCGAATCCCAGTTTGCTGATGAGCTTCAAGCCGTTAATGGCCTGGGCGAGGTCGCGCGCCTGATCGGAATTCTCCGTGCGCAGGCCGAGAACGGTTTCGGCGGCCGTGCCTGCTGTGCTCAGAGAGCCGTAAATCTGGCGCACCGAAGCGGCCAGCTTGTCGGCACGGCCATCACCTATACGGAAACTCTTTGCCGCTCCCGGCGGCAGGTTGCCAGCGAAACCTGCGAAAGCATTCGGAGTTCGAGTCGCCAGATCAACGAGGCTCTGCTCCACACGCGCCGAGCCAGGGTTGACGGTCGCGCGGACGCTTTCCAGATCGCCAAAAGCAATCGTGCTCGCATCCATCTCGGCCACGGCCATCCTGTGCGCATCCGTCTTATTGGAGGGCGCATCATTCTTATCCTGAGGGCGCGTGCGGGTCAGAACGAAAATCTTTTTCCCCTCGTAGGTCTGTTCCTCGCGCCCTATGTTCTCTTTTTTTCTGGCAGTCTCAAATGCAGTGTCTATCAAACTCGCGGCGTTAAAGTTCCCATGAGCGAGGGCGACAAACTTGAAATCGCCGCCTGCCGACGGAGCATTAAAGCGCAGGCCAATACTAAGGCTATCGAACGAGCGCGGGTCAATACCCGTCTCTTTCTGAAAACGGTCGAGTTTGGCGTTGACCTTCGCGATGAGCGCCGGGTCATTTGCCAGAAAGTTGGGCAGCGTGTCGGACACCAATCGCTGCGTATCAACATAGATGATGATGTCCGAGGCCGGGAGCGAAGCAAGCTGTGCGCTCGCCGTCGCCGTGGTCGTAGCCGTAACGCGGCCTGCCCACTGCGCTCCCGTCAATAGCATCAGCGCCATGACGGCCATCATAATTGTTGCTTGAAATCTCTTGTGCATGACTTTTACCTCTTAAATCTTAAATGATAACGACTCAATCGAGCCGTCCAGTTCCGCCCGGTAAACCCTATCTTAACTCAAAGACGTTGCGAATGCGCCCTGTGTTAACACAAAAGGCCACCTGCGTTTCCGCCAGATGGCCCATCGTATTATTTAGTAGAGACTCACAGGGTGAGTCAAAAGCTTCCTCGCCGGGGTCGAGGCTGCTTAGAATATGCGCACCAGTGTGGCAATGTCCGTCTGCGCAACCTCCAGTCGTATTTGCAGGTCGCTGCCGGCGGTCGTGACCTTCAGACTGTCTATTACGTTCTGCGCAAGCTTGCCCTTGTCGGCGGGAAGTTGTCCCACAATAAAACCGCTGAACTGCCTGAGGGCCGCAAACGAGTCGCTCAGGCTCTGTGCCTGTTCGGGCTTCTCCGTACGTGCGACCATAAACAGATCGAAGCCGTTGACGGTCGTCCCGACTGATCCATAAGCCTGACGTATAGAGGCGATGCTCTTGCTGATCTCCTCGTTATCTATACCCGTGCTCTGCGCGACGTAAGGCGGCACGTTGGAAGCGAAGCCCAGGAGCGCGTTCGGGTTGCGCGTCGCCAACTGAACCAACTCGGCAGAGATGCGCCCTCCTTTGCCCGCGCGCGAATCTATCGCCGCCTTGACGCTGGAGAGATGGCCCATTGCCAGCGTGTTCGCGTCGAGCGCCACGACGTTGACATCGCTCATCCTCATATTGAGGAGGCCCAGCAGCTTTACTCTTTCGTTGAGGTTGAAAGTATAGATCGTCTGCCCGCCGTACTTCTGCTCAAGATATTTGCCTTTGAGCACGATACGCGCGGCGGCGATCATGGCCGGGGCGTTGAAACGTCCCTGCGCCAGCGCGACGATGTCCGTGGTGATGACCGTCTCCGAACGTTTGACGAAATTCATCCCGACAGCGACGCTATCAAACTGACGAGCATCAATCCCGTAACGCGTTTTGAAGCTGTCAATCTCCGTGTTGATCTGCGCCAGCCTTGGTTTGTCGGCGGCGAGCGCGCGTGGCAAAGCGTCATTCAAAATCTTCTGGACATCAACGAACATCACCACATCGGAAGCCGGAAGCGTCGGCAAAAGGGCTTTCTCTGGCGCAGTAGCGGTGGCAGTCTTTGCCTGCGGCATGGGCTGCTGCGCGTTACTGCTGGCCGGAGCGATCAGCGCCGCGAGCGCAATGACGAGCACAATAGAGGCGTAAATTTTTTTGTTCACTATCTGGAAATCACCTTTCAACGAAGGGATGAGGGTTAAGGGATGTAATAGCAACTATTCAAGTGGAATGATCTCTTATTCTTCCCTACACCCTGCGGCCCTCATCCCATACGGAATGTCGCCAACTTCGGATGCCGGGCACGGCGCGCGGGGTTGGCTTCTATTTTCCACGGTTATTCCTGTTTTCTTCCCCGTCTCCGCCGAGAAGGCCGCCCAGAGAGGGCAGCATCTGCGACGCGATCTCATTGGAGGTCACTTTTTTGTAGTCCTTCGGCAGCTCAAAACGCGCCTGGTCAACCTCCTGCTTGATGTCGCGCAGCTCCATCGTGACCTTCGATCCACGCCCCCGGTCGCCCGTCGAAACCGTCTCGGACTTGATCGGCATGCCGAGCGATTCGTCCACCCAGACGATGGTCTCCGTAGCCATCCCGCTACCTTCGCCCTTGCCCTTGGTCGTCACGCGATACTTCGTCGTCGTGCGCCCGTTCAAGACCTCCGTGCCGAGCTTCTCGTAGTTGGCTCCGGGACTCGATTCGTTGATCAACTTGTCGGGTGAAAAGTCCGATGGAAGATTCCTGACCGCAGCAGTCAAATCGGCCGAGTCGCCCGGCTTGACCTCCGCGTACATCTTTTTTGAATGAAGAAGCATGTAGTGGCCCGCCGGGATTTGCAGGTCGGACATCCTCGCTCCCGGAATCAACTCGTAATCAACGCGCCGCCGGTCACCGTCGCGCGCGATCTTCACCTCTTTGCTCAGCAGGTTGGAGACGCCCGGAATGACTGACGTTTCGCCGCCGAGGCTGCCCGTGACGACCATCGTTGCCTCGTAGCGCTCCGGCTCTTTGGTGGCAAACGGCGGCGTTTTGGAAGTGTTGTCGCCGCCGCTGGCTGTGGTGTTGCCATTAGACGCACCGCCGTTCGCATTGCTCTCGCTGCCCGAGCGATTGCAAGCCGTGCCCGTGACGAGAAGCGCGAGCGATAAGATGAATACTATGCCTGCTGTGCGCCTGGCTGTGACGAATTGAAGCGACATCTAAGTTTTTTCTCCTTGAACGTTACACGCGCTAGACCACGAGGGCCAACCCGATGGGCGTGCGTACAGAACCTTTTAAATAGACATTCCTCATTGCTTCGATCGTCTCAAATGGGAAATACTAATGACGCCCGAATATCGTGTGATTGATTGAGAATGTTAACACACGGTAGAAAAATGATGAAGGATGCACGCCAGGCGACGAAATAAAGATCGTGGCTGTTGATTTATCATTTATCCTTCATCGTTTATCCTCTCGCTATGCTCGAACGCCTCACCAATCGGGACGAGATAGAAACGGCCGTGCGCCGCATCAGGGAGTTGATCGAAGCGCATGCCGAGTGGTTCTACGCTTTGAGCGGGGACGCCACTGCGGCGTCGCTCCTCGCGCTGCGCAGGAGTGAGATTGATCTACACGTGGCCCAGGGCCGTTTGATCTTCTCCTGCTGGACGGAGCAGGGGCTACGCTCATGGCGCGTCCACGCCTGGGAATGGACTGGCGCAAAGCTCCTGCTTGAAGCGACCCGCCGCGCCGGAGCGGAACGCGCACTGATTGAACTCATCCCGCGCGTTTCGACCACTGCTATCAACCGGATTATCAGCGCCGCGCGCCGCGAGCGTGCGGAGTACTTAGCTCGCCTCGCCGCGAGCGCATGTGCTGAAGGGATAAAAATAGAGCGGGCGGGACTCAGTTCGGGCGCGCGGCGCAACCAGCCCGGAAGATATGCGCGCATACAGCTTCGACTGAATCGGGAGCGCATCATTGTGACCGGCGTCGTCACACCGGGCGAGGCGCATGACGTGGATGCTTTTCTCTCCTCCGCGCTTATATGGTTTACGCGCGCGCGCGAAAGAACGCGCTCTCCACTCATACAGAAGCTCTGGCTTATCGCCGACCGGAAGCACATTGAGGCATTGGCCGAAAGCGTGGCCCTGCTCAGAGATCAACTGCGGCGGATGATCTCTCTGTACGAGATTGACGACGACTGGCGCGAGCTAAAACCCGTCTGCTGTCCTCGGCAAGAGGAACTGTGGGCCGCGCCGCGCGCACGTTTCCGCCGACCCGCAGAAGCTGAGCCGAGCGCATGGGCAGAGCGGATCTTGGCGCTCGCGCCGGATGCGATTGACATAGTGCGCGCCCGCCATGGCGAGACTCTGCGTTTTCAAGGTCTCGCTTTCGCGCGCGTGCGTTGCGTCATGAATGTTGAGCGAGTGTGGTTCGGAGTGGCGGGCGCGCCGAAGCGTTTGCTGGATGAAACTACCGTGGCCGAGTGGGACAATCTCCTTGGGCAACTCGGCGAACATCGCCGTGCGGAAGCCGTTGACCACCGTCACGCGCTCTACAGAGCAGCGCCCGAAGCCTGGCTTGAGTCAATGCTCAGGCGCGACATCACGCGACTCGATCCGGGTCTTATCATCGCGCCGCTCTACGCGCAGTTTCGCGCGTCACAGACAAGAAGCACGAGTGCGCGCCCTGTTGATCTGCTGGCGCTCAGACGCGACGGTCGTCTGGTCGTCATCGAGCTAAAGGTCTCTGAGGATCGCGAGCATGTCTTACAGGCTGCAAACTACTGGCGGCGCGTCGAAGCGCACAGGCGCTCTGGTAATCTCGCCCGCGCGCAACTATTCGATGACGCCGTCATTTCAGATGAGCCGCCGCTCGTTTATCTGGTCGCGCCAACGCTCAGATTCCACCGCGCCTTCGCCACATTGGCCCAAGCGATTGACCCGCGCATCGAAATCTATCGCTTCGATCTAAACGAAGACTGGCGCGCGGGCGTGCGCGCCGTGCGGCGCACCCCTGTCAGTTAAGCAAGAAGATTTTATTGCCGCTTTTTCCTGCGCCGGATTCCCGGTGGACGCGAGTTCCTGACTTCTCTCTTGACTTCTCCATGTGGCATATTAAAGTAAAGCTGCGCCGTTCAAAGTAAAATTGAGATGCCCGGGTTTCTCGCGACTTGTCGCTAAGTTATGCCTCTGAGCCCTAACACAACTCTTGGTCGGTATGAGATTAGCTCGCTCGTCGGCGAGGGCGGAATGGGCGAAGTCTATCTGGCTGAAGATAAGCGGCTGCGTCGTAAGGTCGCGCTCAAACTCCTGCTCACGGACTTCGCCGCTGACCGCGAAAGGCTCGCACGCTTCGAGCGCGAGGCGCTTGCCGCTTCCTCCTTAAGCCACCCGAACATCCTGACCATTTATGAGATCGGCTCCGAAGACGGCACGCACTTTATCGCCACAGAGTTCGTCGAGGGCGAATCCTTACGCAGGCTCATAGGGAGCAGCAGCGCGCCGCTTGAGCTTGGCAAAGTTCTGGACATCGGCATTCAGTCTGCATCCGCTCTGGCGGCGGCGCACGCCGCGAGGGTCTTGCACCGCGACATCAAGCCGGAGAACATCATGGTGCGCGCCGACGGCATAGTTAAGGTTTTGGACTTCGGGCTGGCGAAATTCATAGAGCAGGCGAATCCCGCGCCGGACGCGTTAACTCAAACCAGCGATCTGTACAAGACGGCTGCGGGCATGGTCATGGGGACTGTCATCTATATGTCGCCGGAGCAGGCGCGCGGCCTTGAGCTGGACGAGCGCACTGACGTGTGGAGCCTCGGCGTTGTGCTCTACGAAATGCTCACGGGCAAGCAGCCCTTCACCGGAGACACGATGACGGACATCCTCGCCTCGATTCT
>JBKKAL010000284.1:0-3079 GCA_046714695.1 Pyrinomonadaceae bacterium | reverse complement strand
TGCTCTACTAGTGATACATGCACCCGATTAGGTGCATCCCGTTGAGCGAAAGTCAGGTGCGGACCATGGGAGCCCGCCACCGGATGTCATGATCCGGGCGTACAAGTTCCGCATGTACCCGACCTCGAAGCAGGAGGACCTGCTCCGGGCGATGCTGGATGACCACCGGTTCCTCTACAACGCCGCTCTGCAGGAGCGCAGGGATGCATGGAAGCACTCGCGGATGGGAATTAAGTACTACGCACAGACTGCCCAACTCTCAGACATCCGTGCGAACGACCCGGACTTCGCGCGCTGGTCCTTCACTAGTCAGATGGCGACCCTCCGACGACTTGACCGAGCTTTCCAGGCGTTCTTCCGACGGATCAAGAGCGGCGAGAAGAAGGCAGGCTATCCACGGTTCAAGGGTGCCGGTTACTTCGACACGGTGGTCCACCGCAATGGGGATGGGGCCAAGTGGGACTCTCACCAAACACAAGCCCGGGTTCGATTCCAGGGCGTGGGAGATGTCAAGGTCAAGCAGCACCGCGTGGTCACGGGCTTGGTAAAGACTGCGTCCGCAAAGCGTGAAGGCCGGCATTGGTACGTAATCTTGGCCGCAGAGCAGGAACTGCCAGCCCCCCTGCCAAAGACCGGCGCTGCCGTAGGCATCGACCTTGCCACAGGGCCCAACGGACTGGCCTATACGTCGCTTTGGGAACGGATCGCTAACCCGGCCTACGGCAAGGCGTCCATGTCCCGGTTAGCAGAGGCTAATCGGGCTATGTCCCGCACAGAGAGGGGATCCAACCGCCGGCGCAAAGCCCGGGAAAGGGTTGCTGGTGTTCACCGGAAGATCCGTAATCAGCGGCACGACTACCTCCACAAGGCGGCGCTCAGCCTGGTGAGCGCGTACGACGTCATCGTCGCAGAGGATCTCAACGTCCATGGGATGACCCGTCGGGCGGCACCCCGCCCGGACGGCGCAGGAGGGTATCTGCCCAATGGGGGGTCCTCGAAAACGGGGCTCAACCGATCCATACTCGACGCAGGTTGGGGAATTTTCCTGAACATAATTAGCGCCAAGGCTGAAAGTGCCGGACGCCAATTTATTCAGGTGAACCCCGCTTACACGTCCCTGACCTGCAGCAAATGCGGGCACCGGGACGAGGCCAATCGAAACGGCAAGGTTTTCCGTTGCCTCTCGTGCGGGCATCGAGGTGACGCCGATATCAATGCGGCGGTCAACATACTCAGGGCCGGGCTGGTCCTGCGCGACACGGCGTAAGCCTGGTTACGAGAATCCAGAAGGTTCGGGAGTAGTCACGGGGAGCTGATCGATTCGCATGGTGGGTCACCTGGGACCATGTCGGATGTGTGTGTAGTGGTAGCAGCCCCGAGCCCGTTCGGCTCGACGTAGGTTCCCTGCGTGTGAGGGCCAAGGCACCGGTGAAGTGCCGGCCCAAACTGCGGGACGTCCGGCCGCACGTACCGGCTTCTTCTGCAATGATGCGTCGAGAGTTGGCGCACCTGCGTCTCTTCAGGGTGAATCGTGCTGCGACTTGCCTGCGCATCCCTCTGGCGCGGGGCCACGTCCCCCAGCTCACCTGCGTCTCTTGCCGGGGTCGTAGCGTCGCGAGTTCACCTGCGTCTTGCGCGCTTTTCATGGCTCGTCGTGAACTCACCTCCGCGTCTTGTGCGCGCGGATCTCTGTCTCTCGCGTTCACTCGCCATTGGGCGCTGGACCCCTCTGCCTCTCCTGCCCGCCCGAGCGCTCCCAGGCTCGCGCCCGCTGCCACAAGCGGTAAGAATCCACACTTGGGACACGCCCGTCCTCCGGCCCACGTGTGCCGAGGCGTCGTCAAGAATTCGCAGCACACGGCCTGTGGTCAGGGCGTCAGGACCAGTCGCCCGACGCTATGAATCACGCCGCTGCACCGATGCGGCTTGGCTTAACAATCGCGACCTCATCGCAAAGCGACCAGCCCCCGGCCACGTGGGCACGACTGCCGCGAGAATCAGGCCGAACGTATGGAGTACGTTGGAGCTGCGTGTCCACTTGGGCCAAGCACCTTACCGTCACCAGCGACACTGGGCTTGAGACCTTGGGCCGCTGGACATCGCCTAGCCATAGCTCCGCCCCGCAAATACCTAACAATCCGGGAGGGCCCTGTAATGAGGACCCTGGGCAAAGGTGCAGAACTAGAACAACTGGTACTTCAACGAAGGCGCCAGTCGGGCACGGCACACCGGCCCGCCAAGGTCCGCTCGCGAAGCCCCTGGCGTCTGTGGGCCGTCATTGGTTGTAGGACGCTCGCCCGTGGCCCTTGATGGGGCCCACAATATCTGGGCAGGGCCGACGCGAAGGGCGGCTCGTCACTAGTCAACGCCAATAGCCATCACGGCGCTTAACCTTCAGCGTTGGGCGCTGGTGCGCATTGCTGCGGCGCTGATCCTAGTGAGCGCACAACTCCGCCGGGTTAGTGGATCGATGCCGCAGTCACTAACTGCGTCTATGTGGTACAAGTTGTTAGGGAAGCGCAGCACGCCTGGGAGGGGTGGGGGGTAACCCCCACGCGGCTTGTTTGCCAGCCCGGGCCGTCATATGCCGCCGCGCCACCGTGGGTCGATTCCTTGACAGGACCGCAGAGCTACGTATGACCCCCTGGGGGGAGACCCTAAAACGCTTATGCCCCCCGCCCGGCCGTCATAGCGCCTTAGCTGCTGTACGGGTTTGGAAGCGTTAAGTATGATTTATTTCTGCTACGGGTCCATCGGTGCTCCTGCACCCGGCACGCCTCACTACCGTAGTGACCCGTCGGCCAGAAGGCCGACCGGTCAAAACAGCTTCAGCCTTCCGTGGTCGTGCCACTGCACGAGCCGAGGGGTATTGAGTTCATCGATATGGGGCGTGCCCTGTAGGGCACCCGTACTGATGTCACGGGCACTAGCCTTGGTGGAGCAACGTGGTCGGTTAGCCGACCACTGGCTGCAAATCAATTTCATGCCGTTGGTCAAGGGAATGGATCGGACCAGGGCGCACCCCGGCGCAGCGCCCTGGTCCACTTCCGCAGATCCCGCCATAAGGCTCGCAAGCCTA
>JBKKAL010000283.1:0-4232 GCA_046714695.1 Pyrinomonadaceae bacterium | reverse complement strand
TGAGCAATGGGAGGCGGCGCTTCATCGCGACGAGTACCGACGGCTGCTGCGCGCGGGCGAGTTCAGTGAAGTCTGCGCGCGCGCCGTGCGAGTCGAGCAGCGCGCACGCCACAGCATGCTCTTCTCGTTCGAGAAGATGGCACTGCGCGACGCCGTCAAAACGGAAGCGGGAGCGCGCCTCTTCAGCGTCGGCCTCTACGACTTTCTACACGGGTCGGGCGAGGCCGAGCGCAAGTTCGAGCGTTGGATCGAGGTGGTCGCCGAGTTGCCACGCAAACAGACGAGGGTTTTGACCTGGCCCATTGTCACAGTCTTCGGCTTTATCGCGCTTCCCGCTACGCACATCTTTCTCAAACCCAACGTTACGCGCACGGCGGCGAAAGCTTACGACTTTGAGTTCCCCTATAAATCCCGTCCAGAATGGGAGACATATGCCAGCCTGCTGGAGTTTGGCGAGACCATCAGGCGCGACCTCAGAGACCTGCGGCCACGCGACATGATAGATATTCAATCTTTTATCTGGGTGCAGGGCTCTGACGAATACCCTTAGAAGCTCGTTTGAAAAAGCCCCTGAAAGGGGCTACGAATTACTTTTTCAAACCGCTTCTTAAAGCTTGATCGCTTGTTACGGGTTTAATTGACGCGGACGACGACGAGCGTCATATCGTCGTGCTGTTTGGCTCCGGCGGCAAAGTTGTCTGCCGCCGAGACAAGATAGGTAATCATGTCGGTGGCGCTCAGTTCGAGACGTGCCTGAACCGCTTCGATCATCTGTTCTTCGCCCCACTCTTCTTCCAGCGAGTTCATCGCCTCGCTGATGCCGTCTGTAAAAGCGACCAGCACATCGCCCGTCTCTAAGGTCACACTCGCCTGTGTGTACTCGAAATCCCGCAGGAGTCCGACGACGACCCCTCCCGCTTCATCAAGGCGTATGATCTCAGATTGATCCTCGCGCTCGCGAAAGATCATCGGAGGATTGTGGCCCGCGTTGACGTAGATAAGGATGCGCGTCAAGGGATCATACTGCGCGTAAAAGAAGGTCGCATAACGATTCTCAGCCGAGGCGTCGAAGACGAGACGATTGACGTTGCTCATCAGCGGTGCGAGATCGTTTGTGCCCTGCATCGCCTGCCCGCGAAGGGACGCCTGCAGGCTCGCCATCAATAACGCCGCAGAGATTCCCTTGCCCGACACGTCGCCGATGGCGATGCCCAGTCTCCCATCGGGAAGCAGAAGAAAATCGTAGTAGTCTCCGCCGACCCCAAGCGCAGGACGACAGGCTCCGCAGTAATCTAGCCCGGCGACTTCGGGAAACTCCTGTGGAAAGAGACGCTCCTGCACTTCGCGCGCGATCTCGACTTCGCGGTTGAGGCGTTCGCGCTGTGCTACTTCAGAGGCGATGGCGGCGGTCAACTGGCTATTCTCAAGCGCGAGTCCCGTTTGCGTTGCGACAGATTGAAGCAGGCGCAGGTCTGTGCTCGAATAGGGCTCCTGCGATTGCTTTGGGCCAAGACTGATAAAGCCCGGCAATTTCTCTTTGACGCTGAGCGGAAGGAGCAATTGCGTCTCAAGCTTTTTCAACATCGCCCGCTCACCGTCCATGCCCGGCGTCTTGTAAAGCCATGAGTCAGCATCATCCGAATAGACCAGCACGGGCTCGTTGACTCGTCGCAGTTGATGAACCGTCTCGCTCTGTTCGGGAAAGAAAACAATGGGCGGGCTGTCATAGCCAAGAGCATGCGCCGGGCGATACGCTCCGTCCTCTTTAAGTAGCAGCGCGATACGCGGGATATGAAGCGATTGCGAGATGCGTTGAGCGACCGTTTCCAGCAGCGGCTCTGTCTCGACCATCATGCGCACGTTGTCGCTCAGATCGCTGAGGATCAATTCGGCATTGTAGGCTTCGCGGAAAAAGCGGCGGTCAACCCAACGGCTGAGACGCTGCGCGATTCCGCCCAGCAGCGATATAAGAATAACGCCCAGAGAGATAAACATTATCTTTTGCGGGCGATTGGTGGCGGTGCTTGCCACCTGAAAGGCCGCGAAAAAGATGATGACGGCTGATCCCAGGATTTGCACGATGCGCACGCTGTTGCGCGCCAGCGCATACTGCATTCCCTGCCGGATCACGACGCGCACATCAAGGGCACGCTGCACGACGATCACGTAGGCGAGCGTGAGCGGGAACAGAAAGAGCAGGAGCAGGACGGGGATGGTGACCCAGGAGGGTGCGCCCTGCATCGGCCCAGTGCCTCGTATGCGTCCGATGACGATGACGATGAGCAGCGGGGTCAGGCTCAGGGCCGTGCCCATTAACATGAGGCGCAGCCGCCTGCGCGCATCCGGCGAAGTACGCCTGTCCCACGCTTTCATGCCAAGGCCGAGGAAAAAGCACGAGATGCCGAGCAGGATAATGGCGAAGAGAATTCCCTGGAAACGAAGGACGAGGCGAACAATGGGCGCGATGGCCGCGATATTCTCCAGCGCGCCGACTTCGAGAATGACGTTGAGGACGAGAGTAAAGAGTATAGGAATGATAAGAATCCACTTGGCCCAGGGCCAGCGGCGATCATACTTGAGTCGTTCGGGGAAATAGACGCCGAACAGGAGCATCCACAGCGGCCAGGCTGAGATGCATACCATGTGATAAACGATCATCAGATCGCGCAGCCACCATTCCCAGTGGCCCATGCCGACGCTTCTCAACTGCGCGAAGCTGAGCATCAGTCCGAGCAGTAGCCAGGCGAGTGAATCGCGCGGGCGAACCATTGTCACCCAGAAGCCAAGCAGCAGGCAGAAAACGGGCATCACGACGAATGCCAGCATGAAAGGCAGCCACTCGCTTACCGTCGGCGGGCCTTCCCTGTTCGCCGCCCACCGCAGCGTTAGCATCTTCACTTCCGCTCCGCCCGTCGCTTGCCCGCGACTGATAGTGATGTTGAGCGGATCGCCGGGACGCGCCGACGCGGCCAGTTGATCGAAGACGGCAGAGCCCGTCAGCTCTCTATCACCGGCGCGCAACACCCTGTCACCTTTTTGCAGGCCAGCCGCCTCCGATTCGGGTCTGAGGCGAGTGATGAGGGGCTCAACATCCTCCATCACAAAAGGCGCTCTCACCAACTCGTGCGGATAGAGATCGCTGCGCACAGCATCCATCGTGTACCGCACTTGATATGTGACCGCGACACAAAAGAGCGCCAGCAGGAGGATGTAATTAAAGTAACGGCTTTTCATGAGGTATCGTGAATCTTTAACGGATGCGGATCACAGCCAATTCTGTCGGATACTCTGACATACATACGCAGTCAGGCGGGCGTTAGTTTCCATTTGAAGAGCGTATGTTGGGCCATGAGAGATCAGCGAAGCGTAAACGGGGTCTCATCATTCGTGGCTGCTTATTGCTCTTAAAAAGCTTTCTCCGGCGCTGAGCCTCAGACCAAAGTTATCGGCAATCGTCTGGCCGATGTCGGAGAGCGACCCGCGAATCCCCAGATCAACGCCCCTGAGCGCACGCTTGCCATAGACGATAAGCGGCGAGTATTCACGAGTGTGATCTGTGCCGGGGAAGGTCGGGTCGTTGCCGTGATCGGCGGCGAGGATGAAAAGATCGCCCTCGCGCATCGCCCGTTCTATCTCCGGCAGGCGCGAATCGAAATGCTCAAGGGCGCGAGCGTACCCTTCAACATCACGGCGATGACCGTAGAGCATATCGAAGTCAACAAGGTTCGAGAAGATGAGCCCGCGCGTATCGCCTTGAAGCGCGTTGATCGTCTGGTCTATAGATTGATCGTTGTTCTTGGCCGTCAAATCTTCTGTCACACCCATGGCATCGTAGATCGAAGCGACTTTGCCTATGCAGACCACATCGAGCCCCGCGTCGGAGAGGACGACAAGCAGATTATCGCGCGGCGGCGGCACAGCGTAATCATGCCGGTTCTCTGTGCGGCGGAATGCGCCCGGCTCACCTGTGAAGGGACGCGCGATGACGCGGCCCACCTCGTCCGCGCCCCGGAGGATATTTCGCGCCGTCTTGCAGATTTCGTAAAGTCTGGGGATGGGAAAGACATCTTCGTGCGCGGCGATCTGAAAGACCGAATCGGCGGATGTATAGACGATGGGCTTGCCCGTGCGGACATGCTCCGCGCCAAGCTCTTTGATTATCTCAGTGCCGGAGGCAGGAACATTTCCGAGGATGCCGGGCACGCCCGTCTCGCTGATAAAGCGGTCAATAA
>JBKKAL010000282.1:0-8207 GCA_046714695.1 Pyrinomonadaceae bacterium | reverse complement strand
TTGGCGGTTAAAGCAGCACGGATGCTACCGCAGCTTACCCTCTAACCATCAAGTTCAAAGTTGCACTTACAAGTTGAATTCACGTTGAACCTTATGCATCGATAGTTTCTCTTTCATTGTTGACAATGAATCTGGCACTTTAATAAAGCACTATTTGTGAAACACTTTTCAATCACCAGAACTGATAAACTTGGTGAACGAACACTCCCACAACTTTTCTCGGTGCGAACTGCTGGAAAATCTTAATCCACTTGACCATTCATAGCCCAAGATAAAGTGTTTATTTGATCGTCATTATTGTCATTATCGTCACCAATCGCTTGGATCATCGGTTGCATGGTGACAACTGTGACGATAGTGACGATGATTTTCTAATACTTTCTTTGGATAATTTCAGGTTACATCTGCTAAGAACTTTTGATAGTTCCTTCTAGTTCTGTAGGATTGTCATCCACTTCAACCTGTGATAGAAACTCCGCCACGATGAAGAATGAAGCCGTCGAGATAACATTTTACAGGCCCCCTTTGAAAGCAATAATATTCGTGATTGTCCTGGCTGGAGGATTCATCCTTATCAAACCAGAACCAGCTCTGCCTCGTATTGTTACTCAATCAAAATCAGTTGGCACCTTTCGTGGACAGAATTATTCCAGGCAGGAAGTCGAAGCACTTATTAGAGAATCAGCAAGAAAATACGGTTTACCTGTGGATAAGGTCTTACGAATTGCTAGGTGCGAATCAAAGCTAGACCACACCGCGATCAGCAAAAACGGGACGTACTGGGGTGTCTACCAATTTAATATAAGGATGTGGAATAACATGCCTGAAGGTAAAGCCAGAATAGACAGGCGAGATGCTGTAGTAAACATTAACGCCGCCCACCGATATATGAAAGCACACGGGTATTCAGCATGGGGTTGCAAATGACCACAATACTTGAGGTCCTAATAGTGAGTGCTTTCTACTTTGGTTGAGTTGGAATACATTTGGTTTACAAATTCAGCCAGCTAATATCTCATTCAATCAGACTCACAATTAACTACTCTTTTATCTATGAGGCTAGTAGCTCGCCGGTTAATTTGGGCGTTAGGTGCTGCTACATCGGCAGCAACGGAGCAAGCAAGTATCTAAGCGAGAAGAAAGTTAGCTAGCCTGCGACAGAGATAAAAAACTGCAAGGGACTCATAACTTTGTAAAAAGCTTGGTCAGTTCACACTCGTATATTCTATTCAATAGAAAATCGCTTTACTGACCAAGGATCAGGTTTGGGTGTTGCTCACAATCGCGAGTTAGTGTAGAAATACTGCGTTTTGAGCTTTTGCTCCGATACCCCATTTCTCTAATTGTACCGACCGTCTCGGAGATATACATGCGCCATTTAATCCTGACAGTACTCGTTCTTCTCTCCCTCTCATGTACAGTCGCTTACGGGCAGGCCGCCCCTGCCTCGGCTGAGGACTATTTTAACCGGGGCAATACGCGGATTGATAAAGGTGATCTGGACGGTGCGATAGCTGACCACAGTAAGGCCATCGAGCTCAACCCCAAATATGCTGAGGCGTATTACAGCCGCGGCTTTGCGCGAGGCGATAAAGGCGAGTTGAACGATGCGATAGCTGACTACAGCAAGGCCATCGAGATCAACCCTAAGTACGCTAATGCGTATGCTCTGAGAGGACTGGCAAAACTACAGCAAGGTAAGGATACCGAAGCACAGCAGGACATTGACATTGCTATCAAGCTGAACGACAGGCTGAAGTCCGAGATGGAAGAACGCGCCGCTAAAATCAAGCAGGCCCGCAAACAGAAGAAATAAGATGACGGTCACCTACGTCATCCTGCTATTACAAATAAGGCGGTCTGATTTTACAGACCGCCTTATTTCTGGCGGGATTAAAGCGGCATGCACCCGACCGCAAATAGCGTTGCTTTCATCCGCGAGACTTCTCTAGTTTGGTAGTGTCTCCGCGCCCGGTTAATTCGGGCGTTAGGCGCTATCTATTGGCGAACATTTAGTAGATAAGTTGTAGAATTATGGACTTTCAAGCTCAAATCATCCTACTCATAAGCGGTCAAATACTTACTCTTTTAGTGTTGCTTGCTACAAACTACTTAAATCGTCGTCATAGTCAGCAGCTCCTTGAAGGTCAATTACAAACTCTCAAGAGGGTTGAGCACCTTCAAGAACAGATAACGAAATTCTACGGCCCTATTCATACTCTCTTGTGTGTCAATCAAGCCGTTTTGAAGGTCAGGTTCGATCCGGAAACTAAGTCTTTCACTAAAAAAGTCCCTGACGAATTGTGGCATGATTTACGAGATAATATCTTAATTCCCAACAACCTCACCATAGTTGAGATTATTAAAAGTAACTTTCATCTAATAGAAGGCGCAGAGATACCAACTTCTATCATATCTTTCATTATTCATGCGGAGGTGTGGGCGCGTAGGCATAAACATGGGTTTGATAAGATGGATTATTTAGACAGCTTTGGTTTCCCTGCTGAGTTCGTTGAATACATTCGCAAAACCACAGAGATTACTAAAAGAGAGTACGATGCCCTAGTCGAGCGAAGGGCAAGTGGGATACCAGTGTTGTCCTCTAAATAGGCTCAAGCTAATTGAAGGAGATTAAATATGGGTTGGGACGTAGGTTATATGGGTGATTGCCCGGACTGTGGCGAGCACGTACATAATTTCCACGAAGATCAGCCTGGCAGATCTGCGATGTGGCTGCGCTGCCCGAAGTGTTTACGGGCAGATGTTGAGTTGGTAGCAAATGACGAAAAAGCTGGATTCTGGAGTGAGACACATCCCTGCTCTGTGTGTGCCACCGAGCGTGAAAATTGGGAAGATTCAAGATGCCCACGTTGCGGGGGTCGAGGTGTTGGAGAATTTATCTACATGCCGGATTAACAGCCGTCAGGCGCTTCGATTTAGAGATGGAGGGAGAAAGTTATGGCAGGAGGAATGCACGCAGCTATTGTCCCTTGCTTGAGATGTGTGGGGACAGCGCACAGAACCTCCGAAGGTCTGGAGAACGATTATTACAAGTGTAGTGAATGTGGCTTTGGATTTGGTATTGATTGGTCTTACGACGGGCCTCCACAAAAACCTTGTTGGCCTATCTCTGAAGAGGAAACTGATCGAAGGCGCAAAGAGGCTGATTACATGTTTAAGACAGTTTTAAAGCAGCATCCCCAAGAGTGAATTCGTTCTTTGCCATGAAGTATTTCGGGCTGAGGCGCGCCTAACAACTCATTCAACCGGAGCGCGGGATAGCGGGGCTTTTCATGCAGGAAGAGTTTGGATATATAGCGAATATGCTGTCTATGAAACCCTTTTTAACCTAAGGAACCCTCGAACTAGGTCAACGAGATATCCCGCATGCTTTTTCCGGTGTGAACTGCTGGGAGCTAACTTGATCGTACTCTTCCGTACGCGGGAGATGGTAATATCCCATTTACACTTGAGTCTTCGTTCTTTATTTTCAGAAATTAAAGTACCCTCTGACACTGTGGCAGGGCTATTGCTGCAAAACTTTTTCTGAAAGAAAGGCTAACCGCCAATGTTTAAAAAAACAGGTCTGCAAGTTTTGGCATCAGCTTTAATGTTGATCTTGTTGGGCGCGGATTTGATGGCGCAAAAACGCATCAACTTTCGCCCCGGACGAAGTTCGGCCACGGTGAGCGGAAAGATCGGCGCGCGCGGTTATCGCGAATATATTTTGCGCGGAAGCGCCGGTCAGCTAATGTCAATCGAAATCACCTCCCGCAACGGCGCGGTGATCGTTAATGCTGGAAGCGCGAGCGGGAGGAGTTTCAGCTTGGACATGACCGGCGGTGATCATTTGCTCTCAATCGTCAACACCGGAAGCCGCGCGACAAGCTATACTTTAACAGTCTCAATCAGATAAATCAGATAAGGTAGAATGCTGTTTGTTATGTAGGGGTTCATTTGGTCGCGGGGAATCTTTGAGTTTAGAAAGATTGAGATCATGGAGAACGAGACCAAATATCGTGGCGCGGGCGGCACTCCTGGTGGTCTGGGAGAGTTCTTTCTTGGACTGGTGATGACTATTGCCGGTGCATATTTGCTAACTAACCAGGTTGTAGTAACAAGCAGCTTTTGGTCGTTATGGGGTTATAACACTTTTGGTTTATCGCTGCTGCCTCTCATCGTCGGTATTGGTATGTTGTTTTTCAACGGCAGATCAATTGTAGGCTGGCTGTTGGTGGTGGTTGGTGTTGTGATCATCTTTACGGCAATTCTGATGAATCTCCAGATTTACTTCCAGCCGACCAGTCTGTTCAACACCATTTTGATGCTTGTGCTATTAGCTGGAGGCCTCGGATTGATCGCCCGTGCTCTTGTCTCGCATTAATGATGGAGATTATTTCGAGTCTCATGCTAAATTTGCAAAAGGCACTGTCTCATACAGATTCAAGCGGACGCTTCTACAACATTCCACGCATCCTTAATTAAGTGTTTGGCTGTTTATCAAACTGCTATCTGTGAACCGCTTTTCAACGAAGGATACTCACAAACTAGGTCAACGAACATTCCACACAACTTTTCTCAATGTGAACTGCTGGAAATTCTTAATCTGCTTGACCATTCATAGCCCAAGATAAAGTGTTTATTTGATCGTCATTACTGTCACTATCGTCACCTATCACTTGGCTGGTTATTGATGGTGACGATAGTGACGATAGTGACGATGGTTTACAAACTTGTTTTAGATGCTTTGAGGCTAAGTCGAAAATGGAATTCTAGTATGTACTATCTAGTTTGGTGGAGTTAACAGACATTTTTGGCACACAAGAATGGATGAGGAAGGGAAGCGGTCGGACGGCGATCTTTACCGCCCATCCATTAAATTATGGATAATAATACCAGCACAGCTTTTCCAGTGCTGTATATTGCTGAAGCTTGATGCTTAAGCCAACTTTCTGTCAACATACAAATTCGGGCGTTATGCGCTAACCTCTATAATCGTCATCCGGTTGGTGAAGTTGCTTGCCTGCTGTATCGTGTTCCAACAAAGAAGTACATACGATATGCAGCAGAAGGTGAGACGGGTTAATGAGTATCAACATCAAGACATCAGGAGCGCACCACATTGCGTTGCGCTCCACTAACTTAGAACGCTCAAAGCGCTTCTACACTGAGACGCTCGGCTTCTCGATCATCAAGGAAACTCCTGAATTATTCCTCTTCAGTGCAGGTAACACCGCATTCGGTGTCCGCGGCCCTGAAGCTGACATGGCGAGCGGGGATAAGTTTAACCCGCACCGGGTCGGGTTGGATCATATAGCGTTAGCCTGCGAAGATGAGACTGAGCTAGAGAGGGTGGCTGCCGCGCTCACGGAGGCGGGTGTGGAGAATACAGGTGTCAAGCTCGACGAGACACTGGGCAAGCGGTATGTCGCCTTCAAAGACCCTGACCGGATAGCGTGGGAGTTCTACATGGCCTAGAGTTGGCCCCTCACGCCGCGCCTAACAAGTTGCTCAAGCAGACCGCCTGCCATCAATCTCTTCATCTACTGTAAGTTGGGTGTGACTGGCGGCAGCTTCGCTCCGGCGTTAGGCAGCTAATTGAAATTGGGGACATTAGGACTTGGTAAGTCTCTTATGGAGGTTGCTGTGAAAAAGTGTCTGGGTTTTATTTCTATTCTCATTTTACTGGCGATGCCATCTTTGAACTGTGCTCAGACTGCCAAGAAAAAGGAGGCCAAACCGCTCTTTGCCGCTCGACCGCAATCGCTCTGGCAGTTTGACACTGGGGGTTGAGTGTTCTCCACCCCCACGGTCGCGGGGGATTTACTGTTCATCGGTTCTTGTGCGGGCAACTTCTACGCCATCAACAAGACTACGGGTCAAGTGCAGTGGGGCTATGACATCCGCAAGGACGGCAAGCAGCAGAGCTTCCACGGAGACCCGTTAGTCACAGACGACCTGGTTCTCATCGGTACTGATTATGGCTGCGAACCGGACGGTGTAGGACACGTTTATGCTTTTGAGAGGAACAGTGGAAAAGTGCGCTGGAAGTACCGTTCGACCAGTGTCCCCACGGACATCGTTCAACTCGGCTCGAATGTGTACTTCGGGAGTTTCCAGGATAAGTGGTCTTCCGTGAATCTTCATACCGGCGGCTTCAACTGGAATTTTTCGACTGACACTCCTAATAAAGATTGTGCGCCAATCAAATCACCCGTGGCCGCTTTTAATCGCCTGCTCTTCACAGGATTAGACGGTGTCGTCTACTCGCTGGATGCGGCGTCTGGTCGTGTGATGTGGAAGCGAAAGCTTACAGCGGCTTCCTCAACTTCGCTTGTGTTCAGGGACAAGACCATTTATGTCGGCACAACTGACCAACACATCTACCGCCTGAATGCCGAGACCGGGGCAATCGTAGCCGAACTAGTTATTGAAGCAACATCCGTTGGGAGGCTGGCATTCGCCGCCGATTCCCTGTTCATGTTTCTGGAGAATCGCTCCGAGCGGATAGGTTATATTATCTCGGTTGATTCCAAGCTGACGGGCGTGCGCTGGAAGCAGAAATCATCCCCTGATTGGGCTTCGGAGCGGCCTCACTTGTGGAAGGGACTCATTATTGCCGGGAACTGTCGTGGTGAAGTGGCTGCATTCCGAGCTTCGGATGGTGAACCGCAATGGAAGCTGAATGTAAAGGGCTGCATCAGGAGCATCGGTAGCTCCGACGACATGCTATTCGTTGGTGTACAGGAAGGTACGGTCTACGCATTTGATCTGCGCGCCAAACCATAATGAGAATGGCTTGGTGAATTGAAGAATGGTATTCGATAAATTGTGGCATGAGAAGCTGAGCACATTAGAACTACTGTGTCACTATGCTCTTCATCGCGCCGAACAACTCATTCAACCGGAGCGCGGGATAGCATTGCTTTCATGCGCGAGACTTGGCTTTATTAGCGTTGAATGCGCGCCCGGTCAGATACTGTGTTGAGAGTCAAGCTATTGCTTCAGTCAACATACAAATTCGAGCGTTAGGCCACAAAACTTGAAGGACTCTTATCGTTGGCTACTTATTGCGCTAATAATAAATTGATTGTAGATTTCTGATATGGAGTATACCTCTGCTACCCGCTTCTCGGTGATCATTCCAGCATATAACGAGGCGCAACTCCTTCCGAGACTTCTTGATTCAATTGATGTTGCCCGTTCAGCCTACCAGGGTGGGCGTGAGGCTATTGAAGTTATCGTTGCTGATAACTCATCCACCGATAAAACAGCGGAGATAGCGATCTCATGTGGCTGTCGTGTCGTGCACGTAAGTAAACGATCCATCGCCGCTGCACGTAATGGCGGGGCGCATGTCGCCAGTGGTGATATATTCTGCTTCATCGACGCTGATTCTCAGATTCATCCTCGCACCTTTGAGGTCATTGATGAGGCGTACGCCAGCGGTCGTATCATTGCCGGAGCAACTGGCCTACGTCTTGAGCGAAAGTCGCCCGGCATCCTACTCACTTACTGCCTGCTGGTCCCCTTTATATGGCTGACGGGAATAGATGCGGGTGTAGTGTTCTGTCGCCGAGAGGACTTTCAAGCGATAGGCGGTTACGATGAAAGCCGCTTGTATGCGGAAGATGTGATCTTTCTGCTAATGTTACGGCGGAGGGGTCGCCAACATGGACAGAGGCTTACACGCTTGAGGTCTGTTAAGGCATTGGGTTCAACACGAAAGTTTGATGAGTTCGGTGATTGGCATTATTTCTCATTGATGCGTTTAGCGATGGGATTCCTTAGAGGCCAAGAAGATCGTGAGCTTGCAGCCCGCTACTGGTATAAACCGCAGAGGTAACGCAGGCGGGCGTTGTTGCACAAATCAGAAAAGTGAATAGACTTCGGCTCGAACTCCACTTCTTCAGATGGCATAACTCTGTGGCATTCCTAAACTCGTCATCCGATTCAGCGCCACACATCTCGTCATCGCTTCTGTTGTTTGAGTATCTATTCGACGGCAGCGCAAGCGCTCACTGAAGATCGTCTTTATTCGGAAGAAAGCTGTCTCGACCAAAGAGCGCTGGTGATAGCCGCTCTTTCGCTTCCACTGTTTGCGCCCCGCCTTTAGAATCGCGCGCACATTCTCATCCCGCTGCTCGAACGGACTCTTTCCGCGCACGATGGCATCACTGCGAGGCGGGATAAGTGCCTTGGCCTCA
>JBKKAL010000281.1:0-2517 GCA_046714695.1 Pyrinomonadaceae bacterium | reverse complement strand
GGCTCAGAGGCGTCATCTGCCGCCGCCGGGATGCTCGCCGCGCAGGTTGAAGCAAACAGCGCAGACCCGTTTTTTGAGCTGGCGTCGGCGAGCCGCGACCTCTATCCAAAATTTGCCGCCGATCTCCTGGAAGAGACGGGCATCAACATCGAGCTTGAGAGAACGGGCACGCTCTACCTGGCATTTACCGAAGAGGATGAAGCGGAGATAGAGAGTCGCTACGGGTGGCAAAAGCGCGCGGGGCTGGTCGTCGAGCAGTTAAGCGTTGATGAGGCGCGCCGTTTAGAGCCCTGCGTATCGCCGCATGCTCGTCGCGCGCTCCGATTTCCGCTCGATGTGCAGGTTGAGAATCGTCGTCTTGTCGCTGCGCTCAGTGCATCTGTCGAGCGACGGGGAGTTCGCCTGATGACGGGCAAGAACGTAGAACGGGTGGTAACGGAGCGCGGGCGTGTCACGGGCGTTGAAACATCGGGTGGGCCGATCAGCACGCCCCTGGTTGTTGTGGCTGCCGGCGCGTGGGTCTCTTTTATTCAATCGGCGGGTACAGCAGGAGACGATATAGCGCCGATGCGTATCGAGCCGGTGCGCGG
The DNA here is from genome assembly GCA_046714695.1 of Pyrinomonadaceae bacterium. GTDB lineage: Bacteria > Acidobacteriota > Blastocatellia > Pyrinomonadales > Pyrinomonadaceae > DASQYE01. Next base: position 1,927 of record JBKKAL010000281.1, on the reverse strand, counting down.
GCAGATACTCTGCTTTGAAGCCAACCCGCGCCCCCTCAACCATGTTATTTATAGCCCGCGCGGCTACCTTGTGCCGCGCCTCGACGGGCGCTTGCTCGCCGGGTCAACGACCGAGCGCGCGGGTTTCGACAAACGCGTCACAGGCGGAGGAATTCTTTCGATCACCACTCATGCGATAGAGATTGCGCCGCTCGTTGCGGGTCTGCCGCTCATGGACGCATGGTCGGGCCTTAGACCGCGTGCGGCACTGGATGATTGGCCTGTGCTTGGCCGCTCGGCAGAGACTGTCGGGCTCTATTATGCGACAGCACATTACCGCAACGGGATTTTGCTTGCGCCCATCACGGGCGAGATTTTAGCGGATGAGATCACGAGCGGTGCGCGTCCATCTCTTCTCGAAGCATTTGCGCCCGAACGCTTTCACGCGAGCGTCGCTTCCACTTGAACCGAGAGGAAAGAACAGAGGAATGAGACAGTCAATTGCCTTCGCGCTTATCATGCTCTTCGCGGGAGCAGCACTTCAGCCCATTCGGATCTTCGCGCAATCGGGCGGGCCTGCCGTCGCGACGAATGCTCCGAAGACAGCCAAGGGCACCGCCGCCGCGCTCTATCAGGAAGCGGCCAATTATGCGCCCGATAAGTTTAAAGAGTTCGCAACCAGTAAAGTGCCGTTCGATCCGAAGTTGCTGGAGAAAACCTTGAAGGAGCAGCGCGAGTTGGCCGCGCGTTATGCCGCCCAACTCGGCACACGTAATGATCTCGCGGGCGAAGACTTTTACTTTCTGGGAATGCTTTACAATCTGTCCGACAACGCGGAGGGGACGCTCGACGCGCTGAAGAAATACCTCGCCGCCAAGGAGACAGTCTCAGGCGAGAAGGCGCAGGGGGCGCGCTATATCGTCGCGCAACGCGCCGCCAGAATGGATCGCCTCGAAGAAGCCGAGAGCGCCCTCGCCGGTTACATCGCCCACGAGCCGCAGAAGCCCAGCGAACGAGTCGCCATTGAGAAAGCACTCGTCGCGGCTTACCGCAAAGCCAAGCAATCGGAGCGCGCCACTCTTCATGCCGAGGAGGCATTCAAAGCGGCCAAACAGGTAAAGCCTATCCCTACGAACCCGACCGCGCGCGACTTTTCGCTCTACACGGCGGGCACGGCGCTGGCGGACGTTTACGCCGAGGCGAAAAAGATTGATCAGGCGATAGCAGTGTTAGAAGAGATTCGCAGCGCGGCACTCTTGAGCCAGTCCGTGCGCCTTTATGCCGACACGACAGCGAAATTATCCGAAGTCCTGATCGAAACGGGCCGCAAACCCGAAGCGCTGAAGATGATTGACGAGTCCGTCACATACGTCAACACGAAGGTGACGGACGCTGGAATCAAGCGTAACCTCCTGAACAGCCTCGAACGAAAGAAGCGGCAGCTACGCGTGCAGGGCGAAGTCGCCCCTGAGCTTGCCGTGGTGCGATGGATAGATCAGGAGCCACTGAAACTCTCCGAGCTGCGAGGTCGCGTTGTGCTGCTCGATTTCTGGGCGACGTGGTGCGGCCCCTGCATCATCGCCTTCCCACATCTCAAAGAGTGGTACACGAAATATAAGGACAAGGGACTGGTCATCGTCGGCATGACGCAGTATTACGGCACAGCCGCCGGGCGCGCAGTGACCCAGCCGGAGGAAATTATCTTCGTCGAGAAATTCAAAAAAGATCACGCTCTACCATACGGCATCGCCATCGCCGCCGGCGAAGACAACATGCGCAACTACGGCGTGACCGGCATCCCGACCGCCGTCCTTATAGACCGTCGCGGCATCGTCCGCTTTATAGACACCGGCGGAGATCAGGGCACGGCGCACGAGATCGCCGATGTGCTTGAGAGATTGATTCAGGAACAGTGACAAGCGGCAAATAATAGGAGACACGCAGGAGC
>JBKKAL010000280.1:0-7193 GCA_046714695.1 Pyrinomonadaceae bacterium | reverse complement strand
TGAACCGGTAGCGTGTGCCGTCAGAGGTGATGACCCAGCCGTTCAAATTTCCGTTGACCACGCCGTTGGCAACGTCGTTAATGAAGATGGTGCCTGAGCCGTCCGTTGAGTGCCAGCGCGTGCCCCGGTTACCGTCCATCGTCCGACAGTTATTGGGCCCCGGAAGCGCGCCCATCGGTGAGCCGTCCGTCGCGTCGTCGCGAAGTTCGATCTCACCTTTATCGGGCAGAACCACTGTCAGCTTGACCAGTATGCTTGTATAGTCAACGCAGCCATTTGTGATGTTGGTATGTGAATCAATGCCGACGCCGCGTGCATGAAGAGTGGGCACAGCACCGATAGTCCAGCCTGGCCCCACCACTTGATAAAAATCCTTCGGAGCCTCTGGGTCATCATAAATAGCGTAGCTTGCAGGATATTCCCTTCGGGTGGGATCCGTCTGGATGTCTATGGTCGAGCTTGCCGACCATATCTTACTGCTGTAGTTAAGCGTCAGGGGTAGAGAGAAGCCGCGCCCACCGACCTGCCCCAGAGGAATCTTGAAGTTCAGGGAACCGTTACCTAGATTAACCGTGCCGAGGTCCGTGGGCATATAGCTGCCGAAGGCAGAGACGCCGGCGGCGTGCTGCGGCGGCATACCCTTGTCATACTGGCTCGTATCTTCCTGTGCCATGACAGACAGAGAAGCGACAAGCAGGATGAGAAGCGTCACCAGGGGGCGGATGAAGTTGAGGCAGTTCTTAGTCTTGAGTATCACGGCTTATGGGCTCCGGTAAAAGCGTCTTACGGCTTGTGGGTCTTTCTCTGAAAAAGGGGAGTAGATTACGGCTCGATGATGAGGGTGGCGCGGTTCTCCGGGCGGCTCGCGTCCCAAACTTGATAAGTGCCCGGCGTCAGTTCCAGTGTCTCTTTGCCGCGCGCGAATTTCTGGCCTCTACGCACGTGCATGACATGCTCGGGAGCATTGCCCGTCTCGCGTGCAAGGATGAGGCCCTCAGTTCCACCTGAAAAGTTGTGCATGACAATGGAGACCATTCCTTTTTGTGCGCGTGCTTCCTGTGGAAGGATACCGGCGTCATAAAGAGCAAAACGCACGGTCTGGATGGGGCCGCTCTTATGTTTATGCGTAGCCCCTTGTACTGGGCCGAGGGCGTTACCGGCAGTTGTGGCGGGGGCTAACGGCAGAATATCTTTACCAAACGCGAGCCAGCCACGCCCGCTCATGGCAAGCACGGTAACGATGGTGAAAGAAACAGCTATCAAAGCTACCCCTGTCCATTTGGTTTGCATATGACTGAAAGTCTTTGCTTCTAATTTTTCTCTGATTGACATCATCTTCTCCTTGTTAAGAGAGCACATAGAAATAACGTATTACAGTTAGCTCGCCTGGCTTTGTCTTACTATTGAAGACTAAGCAGTACCTGAATCTCTTTCGTTCTGCTCACGTGCAGCGTTCTGCCTGGTCGTTGTTCCATTGCTGCAAAGCTCTCATGGCGATCACCGCTTGATGACCACGTTGTTGATAGAGGCCCCGGTGTTGAGCAGCGCCGTATCTACCAGCAGCGGATAAGTCACAGTTACTGTGTGCGAGTGAAACACCACTTCCTCCCGGTAGTATTTGACCATCCCACCCTCGATTGAAACGCGGAACTTATTTCCCGCACTGTACGTGCCATAGGGCCCTAGAACAGCTCCGTTTTCAACGATGTAGACCTCCCCGGCACCCGTCACATCAATCCCGAAGTCTATTTCCTGCCAGCCTTGATTCGTATCGCCATTGCTCAACCCGCCGATTCTCGTCTCTCCCAGATTGTTAGCCGTAAACTCCATATAGCCGTCTCCACTGGCAATCGCCTGCGTCGAGCTGGCGCCGGCGTTGCCCCACCCTGTAGGGGCTGTCATCGTCAGGTTATTTCCTGAGGGATCGGCGCCGATAATACTGCTTGGTGTCCAGATGACATTCTCAGGGCCAGCCGGGGCGCTCTGTTGTGTCGAACGGCCTGCCCGATCCCACGTCGCACGCCCGTCCCACATATCGAAGGCCATACCGCTCACGATTTTCCCTTCCAGGCCTAACTGGCTGGCAGCAACTTCCAACCTCACCCACTTGCCCGTTGCCGGGACAACTCCCTGGTAGAGGCGCGTGCCGACCCAGTTAATATAATCGGCTCCCCAGTAGGCGTTATACCAACTGGTTCCGTCATGCCATTGCACCATGATCTCGGTCGGGATATTGGCCGGATCAATATAGACGTAAGCGAATAGCCGGTCGCCCGTATTGACCGTCATCTTTTGAGTGGCCGACATGAAGTAATGATTATGGAAGCCCGCCACAATGTTCGACTGGTGAGAGAGTGTCCCTGATCTGGGCGCGGGATTACCTGAGACCCAGTTCCATGACTCGTTTGTGCCATTGGGCGCCGCCCCCGCGGGCAGACTGTCTTCGACATATATCTCATCGGTGCGGGTGGAGGATTTACCGGCTTTGTCCCAGGTCGCGCGTCCATCCCACATATCGAAGGCCATGCCGGTCGCAGTCTTGCCTTCCATGCCGACCAGGCTGGCCGGAACTTCTAATCGCGTCCACTGTCCCGCTGCCGGCACATTGCCAATGCGATGACGAGTGCCGACCCAGTTAATATAATCGGCTCCCCAGTAAGCGTTGTGCCAACTGGTTCCGTCATGCCATTGCACCATGATTTCTGCCGGAGGATTAGCAGCGTCAATGTAAACGTAGGCGAATAAGGTATCCCCGTAGCCGACTTCCATGGTGTCGGTCGCCGACATGAAGTAGTGATTATGAAATCCTGCGGCGTTGATCGATTGGTGAGCTGATGTGCCGGAGAAGGCAGACGGGTTAGAGGTCGTCCATGTCCAGCCTTCGTTGGTGCCGTTTTGGATGCCACCCGCAGGCACCTGGTCTTCAACCCAGACGGTGTCGGTGCCGGGCAGAGGTGACTGTCCAGGGGGCTCTTCCGTGGCGAGGAGACGGCCGCCGGCGTAGATATACTCTTTCGATGGACTATTGGGCGCGGGAATGGTTGGAGCAGGCGCGAGCATGGCATTCATGCCTGGCGCAACGCGTGTGGCTCGCCACTGCGCGAATATCCCACCTGCCAGCCCGAGACATAGCAGCAGAGCGATCAGTGCAACTATTCTTCTGTTCTTTCGCGAGGCCAGTTGTGCGGCGGCAACCATCTGCTGTTGACGAGCTTTTCTCTTCGACATTGGAATCTTTTCCTGGAACAAACCTGCGGCCATCAGGCCGTAGGGCAGGCGTGTAGAAAGCAGTTGAGTGAGAATGAAAGGGTGATGACGGATCTTCTTCTATTGCTCAATTCGAGCTCAAGCCTTACGAATGATTCTCTCTGCCTGTGAAGGTTCCTTCCGAAGCGGAAACTATTTCGCTTCTTTCCAGAGAACACACTTCCGGCAACAAGAGATTCAGTGATTAGTCTTCGTTGTTGATTTAATCCGAGAGGGTTAGGGGAACACTTCCGGAGAACGGCACGAAATGCGGAAAGTAAGCTTTCTAAAATAGAAAAGCAATAATAAAAGAATGGCCGATTTGGCTATTTGTTGGCCAATCTGGCTGATAGTTGGCCGATCTGGCTATCCGTTCCGGTCTCTTTCAAAGTGCGCTGGGCTAAATGCTGCTTTCTATATTGTGCCGGGGAGAGCCCGTGGATGCTCTTAAAGGTTCTGGCAAAGTGGCTTTTGTCCTTGATGCCGACTCTGATCATGATCTCTTTGACATTGAAATAAGTGGTCTCTAAAAGCTGCCTGGCTCGCTCTATTCTTTGAGCTTTGAGAAATTGTCGAGGAGTGAGCCCGATCTCTGCTTTGAAAATGTGACGGAGTCGTGATGTTGAAAGGTTCATGGTGTGAGCGATCTCAGCCAGGTTAAAATCATGCTGAAGATTTCGAGTAATGAGAGAGGTGACTTTGCGTACTCTTGGATCCATCTCTGACTCACAGTCCGCGGTTGAGAGCAGTACTGAAACTGTCGCTGAGAGTTCACCGGCAAGGATGATCTGAGCACAGGGTAAAGACGGTTAACAATGACGACCATTCACGCAACGTGGTTGAGTATCTGCCTTGGGCATGTCAGGCTAAAGGCCGGAACACGTGAGAAGCCTGGTCAAGCAAGATAGGGTGGATGAGAAGACTTCGGCAGATGGGGCGGGATTATAGCGAGCGGGTGAGGAGAGTCAAATTAAATTTGAAGGCGCAGGACAGTCCGTGAGTCCGATAACACTTCTTATGTCCTGGATTTTGTCCAAAATAATCACTACGTCCTGCGGCAACAGTAAGGCCCGTAAAGCGGGACGAGAACTGTTTGCACCAAAAGTGCGCAAGAACCCGAAATCATCCACATATGTCCCACACGTTCCCGTCCACAGCACAGAACACCTATTCCGACTGACGCCCCACTCGTAATCGCTCAAGCGCGAACAGCCCGATTGTGATTGCCAGCACGACCCCGGCAACCCATGCCCAAGGCGAAAGACTTGTCGCCTGCGGCAGCGTGATTTTGCCCCAATCTGCGAGACCCTTGATGATCGGTTGCAGCGCCGGATATAACGCGACATACGCGCCCGCGCCGACGAGCATTCCAAGTACCCCGACCATCGCGTCGCGCCGACCCTCACCGCTCGCCGCGACGCTTGTACCCGGACAGTAGCCGAAGAGGGCAATCCCTGCGCCGAACAGGATGCCGCCGATTAAAACGCCACCCAGGAGTGCGGGCTTGATATGCAGCGTTGCCAAGCCCATCGAGACGAGCGCATAAACGCCGACCGTGCCTACCGCCACGGCAGTCGCCATGATCTTTACCACCGTCCAATCTTTTAACAAGAATTGCCCGATGATGACGTGAAACTTGGCGGCGCGCCCCTTCTGCAAGAGGAATCCGAAGACGATCCCGGTCACTAGACCGAGAAGTAATTTACTGAGTGGATCGAACACGATTCGCGCCCTCCTTTCCGTAAATCAAAAACGCCGTCGCCACGCCGCTCGCAAAGAGCAGGGCGACGAAAATCCAGCTTGAGACGGCGAGTTGGAGCGCGCCGCTGATACCGTGACCGCTCGTGCAGCCGCCGGCGAGGCGCGCGCCGAACATCATCAACGCGCCGCCGAGAAACGCGCCAGCAAAGCGTTTCGCGGTGCTGTCACCGAACCGCCACCTCCAGAGCGGCGGGACACTTTGCGACGTGCGATCTTTCGAGAGTTTTGAACTCAGGTAAGCCCCGATGAAGACGCCGACGACGAGCATCCATTCCCAGTCTATCTTCGGAGTTTTTTCCGGGTCGCTGTAATAGGGATTCGCCGCGGCCTGTTGCGGAGCGACGCCCCTCTCCGCCATCGCGGCGGTGTACTCGAACGCAGTGGTGATACCGAGCGGCTTGTCGGCGGTCGCGAACGAGAACCAGCTCAACACCCCTATCAGGCCACCCACCACGTAAGGAGACCACGACTTCATTCTTAATATATTCATGTGACGGGTCCTTATCTGGCGCCGAGAGCGATCTTCTCGCAGGTTTCTGGATTCCAGGCGCGGGCGCTTTAAGCCTCGACTGCCCGCACCGCCATGTCACCCGCCGTCGGGCCGGACGTGACGTTCTCGAAGTCTCCACGCAGGGCTTTCATGGCGTACTTCTCGCGCTCGATCTCCTGGCGCGTGCGCACCCCCAGACGGCGGAATACGGGGACGGGCGGGCACCACCCCTGCACGGCGTGCTGGAACAGAAACGGCAGCACGATGCCGGGGATGATCAGCCATTTCCTGTTGCCGGTGGCGGCGGCCAGACCGACGCCGGTGAAGGCCAGGGCGGAAGCGTTCACCTCCAGCAGACGCTCCATGTCCCATTCGCGCTCCAACTCCCCGATGCGGCGCTCGATCTCCGCGCCGCCTTTCACGGCGTAGCTCTTGACCCGCTCTCTCATCTCCCGATCAAGGCGCGCGTTGACGTCAGCGGAAGTGTTCTCACGGACGTGATCCGCATTGCCCGCATTTGTTTTCATGGAGTCATCTCTGTTTTCCATCTCAATTATCCTCCAAAGTTTTAGCGTCCGGTCTCAGACAAGTTCGGTATGATGCGGCGGTTAAATCCTATCAACACCGCCGCGCGTCATCCTCCTTAGATCAATAAATCGCAGACGCTCCGCCTTACTTTCTTTCCGCGCCGATAACGACGGGCGTGCCTGCGGCATTGCTCCACTCGAAGAAGGAGCCGTCATACATCACCACGTCGTAGCCGAGATACTTAGCGGTGAAATATGAGTGCGATGCCTGACCACCGGTGCGGCAGTAGGTCACGACTTTACGGTCTGCGGTCGCGCCCGCCGCTTCGTAAAGTTTTCGCAGCTCCGCCGCCGGGCGCATGACAGGATTCTCTTTGCTCACCACATTCTGCATCCAAAAGACGTTCGCGGCCCCCGGGATGTGCCCTCCGCGAGGCACGCCGTCGCCGGGCTTCGTTCCCGCGTACTCGTCCGCCGGCCGGGCATCGATGAGCGCCAGGTTAGGCGAACTCACGTTGGCCGCCGTCCACGAGAGGTCGCGCACCACGTCGAGGTCGGTGACGGCCGCTGCGCGCACGCGCGGCGTGAACCGCGCGGCTTGTACTTCGGGAGCTTCGGTCGAAACGGCTCGGCGTTCGGCCTGCCATTTCTCCAGACCACCGTCCAGCAGCGCCGCTCGGTCGCCGTGCCCTAAGTAGTCGAGCGTGAAGTAAGCGCGCGCGGCCGACAGTCCGGAGCTATCGCCGTACAGGACGATGCGGGCGTCGTCGCCGATGCCGAGACGCTCGAAGAGTTTTTGCAGATCGGCCACGGGGGCCAGCTCGTTGGGCACGCCGTCGCGCGTGGCCGTGATCTCCCCCCAGGCCACGAAGCGCGCGCCGGGGACGTGCCCTTTGTCAAAATGGGCACGCTCGCGGGCGACGTGCAGCAGGACGACCTTCGGGTCGCCCAGGCGGCCTGAGAGCCAGTCGGTCGAGACGAGCATCTCCGAGCGCACGCCGGGATTTCTCCCGCCCGCGCTGCCACGCTTCTGTCCTTCGACCTGCTGAACTCCGATCAGAACGAGCACGCTCGCGGCGGTCAGAAGACTGACGACCGTCAAGCGGGCGGTGAATGAAAAGCGATTATTACGTGTCATCAAATGTCCCCTTCTTCTACTCCTCATCAAC
>JBKKAL010000279.1:0-6340 GCA_046714695.1 Pyrinomonadaceae bacterium | reverse complement strand
TCTCCGGCGTCTCGTAGCTGTGGAGAGCGCGAACCTCCCGCTCCACGTCGTTGAATTTCGAGCGGGTCGTCTTCGCCAGCAGCAGGAATTCCGGGTCGCGCTCGATACTTCCCTCCCAATGATAGATAGATTCCATTTCCGGCATGATCTGGACACAGGCGGCGAGCCGCGCTCCGACCAGCATCTCTGCCAGACGCGCGGCCTCTTCTCGACTCCCGGCAGTCATCAGAACGACAATTGCATCCGTTATGTTTTCGTCCATCACAAAACTCCAAAAGCAGATGTCAGATGCTGGATGTTAGATGTCAGCGAAAGGCATTAAACTAACATCCAGCATCTAGTATCTAACATCTGTCTTTTTCATTCTTGCTCTTCAGCATCTTCTTCGAGCGTCGTGCCTGTGAGCGGCGTTGTGTCGCTGCCGAAGAAAGCGTTGTAGAGTTCCTGCGCGCGGTCAAGGTCGCGCTCGTCCACGAGAACGATAGCCCCGGGCGAGGTCGAGGAGAGTAGCGGCGAGAAAGCGTCCATGCCGCCCGATTGGACGGCAGAGCGAATGCCGTTCTGCGACAGTATATCGTTGACCATCTCGGCCTCAGCCGGCGAGCCGATATTGTGTAGCGGCACAAAGCGCGCCTCGCTGTGATCACGCATAGTGTTCTCCGCCGTCAGGCGCTCAACAAGTTCCGCGCCATCGTCAGGACAGCTCTTGATGCCCGCCTCGTATTCGGATTCGCAAACAGGACAGAACATATAAGTTCTCCGTCGGGTCAGAAAAAGATTGTATCTCGAACAGCCGCCAGTGTAGCGCTTCTTTCCAGACCGATGCAACGCGAGCGCCGAACTGGATTTTATCTCAGGTGCGAATTATCCGCCGGTCATGCCGGTTACTTTAACGTTTTCTTTAAGCCTCGAATCTGGTATTTTGTGCGCCCGATGAAGGCCATAAGTTGGCCCATGCTCTAAAAGCGTTGAATGACATCGGGCCAATCCCTCGCGCTTTGAACCTTGTGTTTTAGTTTCCCATGCTCTTTTGCCGGGCGACCCGGTATTGTCCGATACGATTGGAGACCCTTCTACAAATGCCTCGATTTCAACGCGACTCACGAATCCGGTTTATCTTTGCTCTCTGTCTCCTATCCAGCGCTACGCTAGGCTGCAAATTCTTTAGCGCTCTAAACAATAAAGGTAATATGTTCGAGGGCACGGCGATTCAAGACGGAGCCGCCGAACTCAAGAAAAAGCTTGATGGGCCTGTCAAGGCGCTCAGGCTGGAAATCCGCACGGAGGAGATGACTCTGGAAGCGCAAGACCCGAAGAATGCGCAGCATGTGGATGCATACAAATACGTTAAGGGATCGGTTTCCGGTCCGGTTCCTGTGAATCTGGCGAGGTTAATTGATAAAAATCTGGAAAACAATCTCTTCAAGCTCGACGAGGTCAATCTGGATGCGATCCCCGCTCTCATTAAAGCGGCGGTCGAACGGGCCAATGTGGAGGAGGGGAAAGTTAAGCAGATGGACCTCAGTCGAGGTCTTATCCTGAACCCGCCCCTTAGCATGGGACCACCCCAGTGGAACATCCTAGTCGAAGGGCCGCGCGGGAATGCCAGCGTGTATGCCAATGCGAAGGGTGAAATACTCAAGGTTGATAAGCGATAACAGTTGAAGCGGCGTTTGCGATTTCTCTGATGACTTTGGCTGAGATGTCGAGCTGCCGCTCAAATTTGCGCTTCTCTTAACCCAAAGGCTCCGGCGCTGCCCGCACGGCGCGCTCGAACGGAATCTCCTCGAAGTGCGTCATACGCTTGAAGGCGCGGAAACGCTCGTTGATCTCGTCATGTGTGAGGCGCTGCACGCGTTCCGTGCCGAACTCTTCGACGTTGAAGGACGCCATCACCGAACCGAAAATCATGGCGCGGCGCATGGCCGCTTCGTCCAGCACCTCCTGGCTCGCCAGATAACCCATAAAGCCGCCCGCAAAAGTATCTCCCGCTCCCGTAGGATCGAAGACCGCTTCAAGCGGGTACGCAGGGATCGCAAAATATGTCTCGGAGGTAAACAACGCCGCGCCGTATTCGCCCCGCTTGATAATCAGGGCACGCGGCCCCCAGGAGAGAATCTTGCGCGCCGCCTTGATCAGGTTCGGCTCCCCGGTAAGCTGTCGCGCCTCAGCGTCGTTGACGATCAGGATGTCTATGACTTTGATCGCTTCGATCAGAGCATCGGGCACACTATCGATCCAGTAGTTCATAGTATCGAGTGCGACCAGTTCCGCGCCTCTCACCTGCTCACGCACTTCGCGCTGAAGGTCGGGCTGGATGTTGCCAAGAAAAACAAGGCGCGAGCGTCTCGCGCCTTCGGAAAGCTTCGGCTTGAAATCCGCGAAGACGTTCAGTTGCGTGTCCAGTGTATGCGCCGTGTTGAGGTCATAATCGTAGCGGCCCCGCCAGAAAAAAGTTTTGCCTTCCGGGATTCGTTCCAGATCGGTCGTATCCACCCCGTGATGAATAAAAACATCTTCTTCTTCGCGGCTGAAATCACCGCCGACGACGCCAACCACACGCACGGCCGTAAAAAAGCTTGCCGCAATAGAGAAATGTGCCGCCGATCCGCCCAGCATCTTGTCGCGTTTGCCGAAAGGCGTCTCGACTGCATCGAAGGCCACAGAGCCGACTACTAACAGAGACATTTAATTTGATCGCTCCTCTTGAAAAGATTGTGAGCAGTTAGCGGCGAGCAGTAAAAACAGAATCGCAACTCACTTCTTACAGCTCGCTTTCTACTGCTTACTTGTTGGCCCGCCGAGGCGACTCAACTCTTTTTCCGCCAGCTTGCGGAATTCGCTATCGGGATAGTTATTGACGACGAGAGAAAGATAGTCGCGCCCTTCCGTGCGATATTTCTCGGCGGAAATCTCTTTCTTCGGCGTTTGCTTGCCTTTATTCTCAGACAGGTAGAGGCTGCTCAATCCGGCGTAATACAGTACCTCGTCTATGCGTGAGAAGGTCGGATTGCCCGCAATTATCTCCTCGCAACGATCCAGCGCCGCAACATAAGCTTTTCTTAGCCTGAAGTAGAGACGAACGGCCTCAAGGCTCTTCATCGAATCTTTTTCCAGATAAGGATCGCGCACGGTCGAGGGGTCAGGGCCACGACCCGCGCCGCTCTGCGCCCTTACATTCGTCGCGGCAAAGCTAAGGGCCAGGACAATAAGGCCAAGCATTAGGGCTGTTCTCTTCATATATACCTCCAAAAACCAGTGATGAGTGACAAGTAACAAGCTCTGCGTCCCTGTTTTTATTATTTTGCCTGGCGCTCGTCACTTGTTACTGTATTTTTTGATGATCGCCTCAAGCCTTTTCGTTGTCGCCGCGGGCCAGAGGTCTGGCGCGGTGAAGATCGCATTCTTGAGCGCTGATTCGCATTTGCAGCCGCGCGCTCTCGCGCCTAGTTGCTTGACGGCCTCGCGCATGATGATCTGCGCGTTGCGAACATTCTTGTTCAAGTATTCAACGACAGCTTCGACCGAGACGGCATCATGGCCTTCGTGCCAGCAGTCATAGTCCGTGACGAGGGCGAGCGTCGCGTAGCAGATTTCCGCTTCGCGAGCGAGCTTCGCCTCCTGCAAATTCGTCATCCCGATCACATCCATTCCCCAGGAGCGATAGACGTTGGATTCCGCAACGGTCGAAAAGGCGGGGCCTTCCATGCACAGGTATGTCCCGCCGCGATGCACTTTCACGTCTGCCGCCGCGCAGGCTCCTTCCAGCACAGCGCCCAGATCATCGCACACCGGATGCGCAAACGTAATATGGGCGACGATGCCTTCGCCAAAGAAGGTTGATTCGTGCGCGCGTGCGCGCGTGCGATCAAAAAATTGATCGGGGATAACCATATCGAGGGGCGCATACTTTTCCTGCAAAGACCCGACCGCCGACGCCGAGAGAATGCGCTCGACGCCGAGCATCTTCATCGCGTAAATATTCGCCCTGAAAGGCAGCTCCGAAGGCGTCAGGCGATGGCCTCGCCCGTGACGCGGCAAGAATGCTACCCGCACGCCTTCGAGCGTTCCCGTGATAAAGGCATCCGAAGGGCTGCCGAACGGAGTGTCAACCTTGACCTCCTCAATATCTTTCAATTCCGGCATCTGGTAAAGGCCGCTGCCACCTATGATGCCGATTTGCGCCGTCGCCATATTTCTACCTTTCATTATTCGCCCGGAATAAATCCCCGTTGATTATCTTCGTAGCCGACGGCTCGCAGCTTTCCGTCCTCTTCCCTCAGATGACAGAGCGGCACCTCAGGGTCATGATAAAAGAGACAGAGCCAGTCCTCACGCGCCGCCTGCGGTAATAAGCGGCGTTTCGCTTCGAGCGTCTCCGTCGGGTAAAGATCGTAACTCATGATCCATGGCAGCGCGACGTGCGCGCGCATCGGCACCAGATCGGCGAAGCCGTAGAGAGTTTGCCCGCCTCGCTCCAATCGCACGCATTGCATTGTCCGCGAATGACCCGCGACCGTCTCCATCCTAAGCCCCGGCGCAACTTCATAGTCCGCTTCTTTTAGTTCCAGTTGACCTCTTTCTTCGACCGCGCGCCAGTTCTCAGGCATATAACTGGCGCGGTCACGCTCATGCGGCGCTAGGGCGTGCTCATATTCGGCGCGCGAGACGAAATAACGAGCGTTGGGGAATGTCGGCACCGTAGCATTCGTCTCAAGTTCCCTGGTCGTATTGCCGCCCGCGTGATCGAAATGCAGATGCGTATTGACCACGATGGTGATCTCTTCCGGCGCGACACCGGCGACTGCGCGCAACGATTCGCTCAAGCTCCGCTCGCGCTTGATGCCGTAGATCGCGGCATACTTTTCCGTCCATTTATCGCCGATGCCTGTCTCAATGATGATGCGCTCCCGTTCTGTCTCGACGAACAGGCAGTTCATGTTCAGTTGAATCCGATTGTGCTCGTCGGGCGGACAGATTTTTGACCAAAGGGAGCGCGGCACGACGCCGAACATCGCGCCGCCATCCAGACGAAACTCCGCGTCGGGCACAATCTCTATCCGATAATCCCCAAAACGCATCTCCGGTTTCTCGCTGCCGCTCGCCTCTATGGTGTGCGTGGTCGTCCTCCCCCCGTTGATGGAGGTGGGGGCGCGTTGGGCTGGCGTGTTGCCCCTCCCGTATTACCTTGCGGAGCAGCAGGGCTTCCTCCTGAGCCCCCGGCTGGCGGCGGCGCTCCCCCTTCATCAGGGGGCATCATGCCCGGAGGCATGTTGAGCATCTGCGGCATCTGCGGCGCGGCGACGGTGAAATTATCCGCAACAGTGATACGCGAGCGGTTAACTATCTCCTCGATGATCTTCTCTTCCTTCTCCTGCTCGACGGCGGCCTTTGCCTTGTCGCGTACGGACGGCTGCGGAGCAGCAGGATTTTCTCCCTGCGGTTCTTCGCCGGAAGCGATCAGGATATGACGGGCGTGGACCTGCTCTTCAGGCTCGCCGGTCGGCGAAGGGTTGTTGCGGCGTTCTTCTACTTTGATAATGTGATAACCGAACTGTGTCTCGACAATCTCGCTGATCTGCCCGGGCTGAAGCGCAAAGGCTGTGTCTTCGAAAGCCTTCACCATCCGACCGCGACCGAACCAACCGAGGTCGCCGCCCTTATCCTTATTGCTCGGATCGCTTGAATACTCCTTCGCCAGCTTTTCAAAACTCTCGCCCGCGCGTGCGCGCTTGAGCACGTCCTCGGCGGTGGAGCGCGCTTTCTTCGGATCAAGCTCCGGATGCTTGTTCAAATAGGCATCAATCTCCGCTTCTGTTGCTTTCGTGCGGTCTGCCAGATTCTTCTGCGCATACTCGATTGCCAGAGATCGCGATTGCTGAAGCATGATCTGAAGTTTGACTTCCTGCTTCTGATCATTACCGGCGGCGATTCCTTTGCGCTCGGCGACGAAGACCTGTCCCAGTTGCTGCTTGACCTTCTGAAGCTGTTCAGGGGGTATCGGCTGGCCTGCCATCGCGGGATTCTTTGCCAGCACATCCTTGATGAACTGATCGAATTTCTCCTGTTGTCCGGGCTCTTTAAAATAATCTTCGACCTCTTTATCTGAAACGAGCGTCGTGGGCGGAGTGCCAGGCGATTTTTTCTGCTGCTCATCCAGATAGTTCTGGGCAATGACGACGGCGCGCGTCAGCTCAAGCTGGCGCTTGATGTCCGGGCGATCCGCGATGCCAGCCGCCCTGGCCTCTTCGGCGAGAGCGAGCATTTGCCTGATCTGCTTGGCGAGGTCTTTGCGCGCCTCCTCGCTCGAAGCGAACTGCATCTGGGCCTGTGGCGGCAA
>JBKKAL010000278.1:0-11917 GCA_046714695.1 Pyrinomonadaceae bacterium | reverse complement strand
CCTTCGCAGGTGGGGCATTCACCCCACCCTTGACCAAAGGGATGCTGCGCCCCTTTGGAAACCCAAGCGCGAAGACTGATTCATCCCCACCGCAAGCAGTGGGGCATTCTCAAAGTTCTTCGTAAATCAGGATGTCTCCCTGGAAAGTAGTATTATCCAGAAGCGCGCCGAAACCCGAACCGCCGCCCCCGCCTGACATACCACCGCTTCGTCGCCGCCAAATTGAGCCGTTGTCCCAGTTGATTCTATTTTCACGTATGGTCGCGCCCAGATTTCCCCAACCGGTTGCTTTTACCCTCGTCGCGGATTCGTAATACCCTGCTGAGGTGTTTGCAGACTCATTGGTGAACCAAAGCATGTTTCCTTCCTGCCGAATGCTCGTCGGCCTCCAACCGCCATCGCTGTTATAGCTTTCCCAATTTCCAGCAAGATCAGGTTTCGTTTTTTTATCATAAACTGTATTGTCATTCTGAGTATTAGAATTAGATTGATTGTCTCCAGCCTTGTCTGTGCCGAAGAGAATGAAACCAACTGTAATCATCACAGCCAATATGCCCACAAGAAGCAGGCCGACGCGGATGATATACCAAGATTTATTATCTTGTTTTGCTTGTGATCGATCTGACGGCTTCTGTGAATATAAAAATGTTGGCTGAGGGGATGAGATTGTCGGATGTAATGTTGCTGCTTGATCCGGTAGCCTCGACGCGGGAGGCAACACTTCTGTGATGTCTGAATTTGTGCTCTGGGGTGTGGGAATGCGCTGCGTTTGATGTGGATCATAGGGCGGAGAAAGTATTGATCCATCGACGAGGCAGAATGTGAACGCATCGTCAGCGTAAGTGCGGTTACAAATGGGACAGCTTTTCACTGTGATTCTCCAAACATACATCGCCAAATTTGCCGAAGAATAACATAAAGGCTTTCACACATTCGATTCTTAGGGAAGCGGCATAACGCCCGAATTAACCGGGCGCGGAGACACTACCAAAATAGAGAAGTCTCGCGGATGAAAGCAACGCTATTTGCGGTCGGCTCGAATGACTTGTTCGGCGGCGCGTTACGCGACAATCTCGTAAAGGGTATTAAAGCGCAACTCACAAGCATCATGCATTTCCCAGAACTTCTTTTCTGAAATTGCCTTGAATTTCTCCGCCCCTTCAGCCCCAAATTGCCAATCGCTACTAAAAGTTATCCGGCCAGCGGGAGAAGCGGCGAGCAATTGACCAAGCATTGTCCTGAGATGCGGTATAAATTCATCATTGATTCTCAAATAGTCTTCGTCGGTGCCCTCTCCTATTGCCTCATCAATAAGCTCATATGCCCAAAACACAGAATCACTGTCTTCGCGTAAATCGGGATTGCCAAGATGATAAATGCACCCTCGCATCTTATCGAAGTCAGGCTGGAAAAGGGCGCGATGGGAAATGAGACTGTTTTCAGCTCGGACGGCGAAAGGCAAGCCGGAAAAATCTATCGGTTCTGCTTGGGCTACACAAACTATTTCAATCGTTGGCATATTTTCACTTCAATGCGAAGCAGCCGAACGCCCGAATTAACCGGGCGCGGAAACAACATCATAAGCGGCAAGTCTCGCGCATAAAAGCAATGCTATCCCGCGCTCCGGTTGAATGAATTGTTAGGCGCGGCGTCAATTTGAACATCCTTACTTAAACCAAATTGTGTCAGCCAGCCATTTGCCCTCAGTTTCGATTAATGTTGTTAATGTTCGCCCGTTCTTCATTTTGACTTTGGCGGTTTTCTTACCGTCTGCTTCACCCATCTCGGCGGAGGCATAAAGGTCCTCCATCGTGTATTTCGCAGCGTCTGTTTTTGCTTTATCCACAACTTCTTTCGTCACTCCGTCGCGCACACGGGGAGTGAGACAAGTTTTGAGTTTGTCTACGTCGCCTGCTTTGATCAACTCGAATTGATAGGCGATCGAGCTTTTGGGGTCACTAAGCTGGTTGCCGGCATCATTTGATGACCACGAGCAGCTGATCAACACACCTACTACTACAAGTAAAACAAAGAATGAAGTTGATTTCTTAATCACTTCCTTTGCCTCCTAAAGACGAAATGATAGAGCTTAGAATTACTTTTCTGCATTTGTATTTACAGCGCAAGTAGAATAAGCCAAAAATTGTCATGATTCAATGGACAAATTAAGCTGACGAGATTATCGCTAATCAGAAGCGGCTAACGCTCGAATTTGTATGTTGACTGAAGGCGGCTCAAGCCGCAAGCTTGCGTCGCCACAGGATGCCGGTGAAGCTGTGCCCGAATTATGACTCCGAGTCAGATGGTTAGAGAAGCTCCCGCTCCGGTTGAATGAGTTATTAGATGGTGTGTCGCCAAACAGCACTGCCATCATAGTAACTTCATCCAAAGCCATTATCACAAGGATATATCTGGACTGGTCAGCTTTTCCGCCACATCTTTCCCCTGATAGAGGCGGCGCGCAGCTAGGGCAGCAGGCGGCTGATCTTCTCGATCAGTTCCTCAGGCCCGACCGGCGTCTCAATGTAGGCGTCGCACCCGGCCGCCAACGCCTTTTCCCGCATCAACCCCGCGCCGTAGGCGGAGAACGCAATCACAGGTACGTCCCCCAGCCCCTCGGAAGCCCGGATGAGAACCGTGGCGGAGAGCCCGTCAAGTTCCGGCATGTTGATGTCCATAAGGATGAGGTCGGGGCGCTCGCGCTGCGCTGCCGCAACACCGGCGCGACCGTCCGCCACGGCCACGACACGGTAGCCGTGGCGCTCCAGGGTCAGTTCGAGCATGCGGCGGGTGTCGTCGTAGTCCTCCACAACCAAGATGAGCGGGGTGGTTTTACCTGCTTCGTCCATAGGTCAGCTTGTGCAGCACGACGTCCGAATTAACCGGGAATAAAACTACATACTCTGACAAGTGGACGATTAAAATCAAGCTAACTCACGCTCCAACTTGAATGCCTTGTTATGCTGCGGATATTGTGAACCAAATGTGTGCCAACTCAATCAAACTAGACTGAACTCAGCAGTACTGAGACTGAGAGCAGCACTGGAAAAGGCTAACCAGAGCATACTTAAACCAACCGCCAGAGCAACATTCCATTTGCGTAGAATCGCGCCGTAATGTGGGTGGAAGCTCAAACGCATAAATTTCTTGTCTATGCATCCCAAAATACGATACGGCGCGAATCTGTTAAAACGGTGCATGTTGTAGAGTTCATCAAGGCTCAAATCTTAGCTCGAGATATGAGACATGCCCATGCTCTTACGATGAACAGCGTAATGAACTTAATGAGCATGAATCGAACGGATGGAAGTCGCCTTATCAGGGTGAAGCAGGCGCCATAGATAATGCGCACCGATTGGCAGATGGCTACAACAGGCAATTTCTGCGTGTGCTTCGGCAGTTAAGAGACTTGCGGCGATATGCGCCGTTAGTATTTCAAAACAACGGCGGGCAAGTGAACGTCGCGACCGACGGTGGACAGCAGGTGAATGTTAATAGTTGATTATATCATTGAGCTTAATACTATTATTGTGATATATGATTCGCCCGTCTATAGCCTAGTTCAGAAAGGGAGGCTCCCTCTAATTTGTGCTATTGCTGACTTCGCGAGCAGTATCAAATGTGCAGGTGAATCAAACTTCGAGCGGAATATACAACACCTATCCTTTATCGAGTAATATTTAAGAAAGTCTTGAAAAGCCCTCGCTTGACATTGGTTTTAATAGGCGCTTCCAAGAACCGACCACGATTTTTCGCGACTATCGAAATGTTTTTGGAAGATGCGGCGAGACTTGCTGCAAGCCGCCGCATCAACTCCCAATCAGCTCTGAACTCTTCAAGCGAACTGCGATCCTTCTCACGCGCATTTAAGTTAGCGGAGATTTTCGCGAGCATCAGCTTATAGGCCAATTCTTGATCGGAGTTGGCGCTTAAGATGTTATGACGCGTGATTCCCAGTATTTTATCTTCGCCGTAATACCTGACTTTAAGAATGGGCGACCCATCGGCGTCAAATGCCGGTTCACTTTGAATTTCTAAATCCCTGAAAAACGTTGTCAACTCTTCCTTGTCTTGAAAGAGCCCCGCGGCTGGCCCGCTTTTTGGGCCAGCCGCTGGAGCGCCTTGTTGGGCCGGTCGGTCAAGGACTACGCTGTTTACCGCCGGGTAAGTAACCAGTGGCATCCCAGGTTACGGGATCGTTTTGCTCTGCCTCTGGGTCGACCGATGTGTTGTGGAAGTGCGCAATCTTCCAGGTGCCGCCGTGTTTCACCAGGATGAACGACCCTCGTGTCTTCAACTCTGGAATCTCTTGCCCCGATGGGATGATGACTGGACCGAATTTCATAGTCGCTACGGCGACAGCCACGTCGGGGGCGATGACTCGCATCACCGCAGATTCGACGCTCATCTCGGTCTTCGCGAATATGGTCCGGTGAATCGTATCGTGTCCTTTGTAAACGGCAGCCTTACCGCGCCAGTGATTTCCAGTTACGTTGATCCATTCCACGTCCTCGGTGTCCAGTTCGTGCATCCCCACCATGTCATGACGATTCCAGGTACTCGCGAATTCGGATACGACCGCTCGAATCGCAGACTCGTCAACGGAATTGAGGCTAAGTGACTTTGTTGCAATGTTCATTCTGCTCTCCAGTTTGCGGACAGACGAATATAGTTTCTGCGGCCCAACGCTGGAGTTAAGCCGCCGGGAAGCATCTGCGGTACGACCAAGTTGACGATGAAATCCAAGCTATTTCCGCTCCGGTCGAATGAGTTGTTAGACCGCCCTCAGGTTGCGGCATGCCACTCGGCAGATTAATTCTGCTTGTCGCATGACGCAACCTTCAGGCGGTTTCTAACGCTTGAGATGACCTGGGGCGAAACCGCCAACATACAACTTTGGGTTTAACGAGCGACATTCATACAAAGTCGCTGTTTCGCCCTCACGTCCATTGATTTGTTGGGCTGGCGTCTCTTGTCTAAGTCTGAATGCCTTCAGGTTTTATGTTCGAGTTCAACCGAAAGAGATTTGTTGGATCATACTTTCTCTTTAACAGCACTAGCCGGTCGTAATTGACTCCATACGCGTCACGTATTCTGTTTTCGCCCTCCTCTGAAGCATCCTCCAAAGCGTTTACATAAACGGCACGTTCCACAAAAGGCTTTAAATCATCCCAACACTCGCGTGCCCATTTTATCATCTGTTCGGATTCGGCTGGATTATCCGTTGCCGGATGAACCAGTAAATCAAAATGATCATAACGATGAGGAAATGCCGTCTCAGTTGCAGGTATTCGGCTTGCCGCGCCATGTAATTGCTGGAAAGCAATGTTCGTGAGATTAGTTGGAAGCATTTCGGAATAATTCAGAATTGTTTCGATTGCTCCGTCGTTTAAACTCCGAATATTATGCGCTTTGTTGTAATAAAGTCGCCCCGGCAGCCAAACAGTATCGAGCATACTCTGCATTTCGACGTATGAGCGAGGCGCAATCATATCGGCTAACGGCTGTTGGAAAGTCCGCAGAGGCTTTAAAACCTCGTCCGCTTTATCTTGTTCCCCGCAGTAGCAAACAGCAATGGCGAACGCAAGATTGCCGTCCGGTGTTTTCAAAACCACCCCTAAAGTCGTCACTTCATCTGGGGCACTGTTTGAAAAATCGTCAAAAAATCGGAGCACGTCCGCCTTCAATGGATAAAGCGCCATTCCGCCGACCACACCGTCAACCGGATGCAGTTGATACTCAAATTCCGTGACAATGCCGAAATTTGCTCCAGCCCCCCGCAGTCCCCAGAAAAGATCTTCATTTTCATTTGCGCTTGCGGAAAGAACCTGACCATCTGCCGTAACAACTGTCGCCGAAATAAGGTTGTCACACGCCAAGCCGTATTTTCCGCCCAGCCATCCGTAACCGCCGCCAAGCGTTAATCCGGCAATTCCGGTATCGGTGTTCATTCCGAGCGTGGTTGCCAATCCAAATCTCTGCGTTTCCCGGTCAAATTCACCAAGTTTTAATCCGGCTTGTGCCTTAACAGTGCTATTTGCCGGATCAACTTCAATGCCTTTCATCAGCGACAGATCAATCATTAAGCCATCATCGCAAACTGCTTTGCCTGCATAATTATGTCCGCCGCCGCGCACGGAAACTAAAAGTTCATTCTCACGGGCGAAATTTACGCAAGCCACCACATCATCCGCATTAATACAGCGAGCGATCAAGGTTGGACGTTTATCAATCATTCCGTTCCAAACTTTTCGAGCATCATCATAACCTTCATCGCCGGAACGAAGCAGTTCCCCCTTCAAATGTTTTCTAAATTGGTCAGCCAAACGGCTTTCTATCAAACGTTTGCCTCCGGTTAAAGTAGCTACCTCAAGATTGAACATAAAGTCTCCTTTGTAGTTGATTGTTTAATGCTTTGAATTTCTTAGAACAGCCCAACGCCCGAATTAACCGGGCCGGAAGTATTGTATCAAGCATCCAAGCTGTCGGGTGAAAAGCAAGCTATTTTCGTTCCGGTTCAATGAGTTGTTAGACGGCAGGTTTCTCAACCTCTTTATCATTCTGCGCTTCAGTCAGTCATGCCCAAATAACTCCATTCATAGCGCCCGCCCGATGTGCTGAAAGCGCTATCAAAGAGGGCCTCATTATTGAGCCACTCTTCGATAGCCAACCCGCTCATATCCAGCACCTCCAAGGGGTGATAGTCAGTATCTTCCTTGCGCAAATCTAACTTTGTCAGCCGAGACCCATGGCGCGACAATCCATAGCTTGAGACTCCCTCCGCTATAAACCGTTTGAAGGAATCACAATCGAATATTTCAGAAGATGTTGCTCCAGTTGGCCGAACCGATGCCGAGAATATGTTCTGTTGGTCGGAAGACTTGACTGACAAGCGAATGATTTCCTCCTCACGGGTGATCGAGGCATCAACGTGCCGATGAGGAGCAGAAAAGCCAAGTCCCGAGAACCACGCCCCGAAGGATGAGTTCGTCTGACGTTCTGTAACGAATACTGCTGATTTTGGTGTGCCTGTTGAGACATCAGTAACCGCGTATCGCGGAGCACAACTGATGCTATTGAGGCCCACAACTGTAGGAAGAGGTGCGATGGTTATATGGCGCAGGTCAAGAAGGCAGAAAGATGCAACTGCAATACCAGACATCTCGGTCGGCACAAGCCATTTTACCGGCAGGTATTTCTGAAGAGCGTGAATAGGCAGACGGAAGTTGAAAATGAATCGCTCTTCGAGTTTTGCCCTGACCGATGGTAGTAGCGACATAATGTTTGTTCTTACCGCCGCCTAACGCTCGAATTTGTATGTTGACTGAAGTCGGTTCAAGCCGCAAGATTGAGTCACAACGGATGCCGGAGAAGCTGTGCTCGAATTATGGCCACTGAGCCAATGGGTTAGACAAGCTCCCGGCATGATAGCAATTTGCTGAATTGTCACACTTTTTTGGATGAAAAGAATGCCATCGAGGCGTCGGGTTCAATGAGTTGTTCGGCTACCGTTTAAGTAAGCCCTTCAACGTCTTGATGCCCTCTTCAAGAATGACATCATCCTTCCTTTTGCCCGAAAGTTTGACTGCCACGGGCGGCACGAAATCTTCCCTCGGAGTCCCATTCATGTGGAATAACTTTTCGGCGGCATAGTTGAGCTTTATCTTTGTATTAGGTAATTGTAAGTCGAACACCGCGCCGTTCAGCCCTGCCATTCGCGTCCCCACGACGGTGGCCCGCCTCATCGCGTCTAAACCGATGGCTATCCCTTCTCCCATGCTCGCCGTCCAGCGCCCAACCAAAAGTACGATCGGCGCTTTATATGCCCAACCTCCTCTGTGTGAGACTTCTCTCGTCCATCTCTCTCCGTGCATCGGAATGCCTTTCTGGTAAGGCATTCGCCGCTCGATTAACCGACCCATGATCGGCTCTGCCACGGACGTGTTGCCGCCGCTTTGGGTCGCGCGAAGGTCAATAATTAAACCACGAGTTGTTTTGACATGTTCGAGTGCAGCATCAAACTCTGCAACCGTTTCATCCGATCCCAGATCGTTAATTTTTATGTAACCGAATCCGTTTTTGAGAAGCCTCCACTCAACTTTATTACCGCCTTGATAGTTGTCAACGGTTGTCTGGGCGGGCGAGTCGAGGTGGAACGTGGCCTTTACGCCGTTCGAGGTTTCGGCTCCGATAACTCTCCTCGCGTCGCGAGTCCCGGCAAGCAATGCCCTCAGCGCCCAACTCTTGGCAGCTTCAGTGATTCTTTTCAACGACACACCGACTCTGTTGCTGACGGCTGTCTTTACGGGCACGCCATTGATAGAGATGATCTTCATACCGACTTTCAAGCCGGCTTGCTCGGCACTGAATCCTTGTCGCAATTGGGTGATTCTAGCTTTATCGTTTTCCCATTCAGCCCATATATCCAGCCCTGTGGGAACCAATCGGGTTGAACGATTCGTGTTGATTTTGAGATGCGTATGAGGGTCGTAAAGCTCTTCTAATACTCTTTCCAATAGGGTGACGAACTCTCTTTTATTCCCGACTTTAGCGACTTGGGGGCGGTAGACCTCTCGCACCAAGTCCCAATCTGTTTCCTTCTTGTCGAAATAAGCATAATTGTCTCTCAACTGCGACCACAGATAGTCAAAGTCTTGCGTAAACTGCTCCTGCGTGATGCTCTCCTGAGAGTATGATTCGGAATAAACAAGACTGTTTAGCAGGACAGCTACCAGCAAGATGCAAACTAAAGTTTTAAGGGTTTTCGACATCACGGGTCTATTCTGCAATACAGGTAGCATAATACGAAGCAGCCGAACGCCCGAATTTGTATGTTGACTGAAGCGTGGTTGTGCCGTCAACATTCAACCTGACAATGGCGCCGGTGAAGCCGAGCTCGAATTGAGGCCACCAGAGCCTATGGGTTAGATCAGCTCCCGGCACCAGACACCTTGCACGCGCCCAATAGATCGGACGCTATCTGAAGCCTCTCACTGTTGAGATGAGCTTGTATTGGCAAGTTTGATCCGGCGTCACAAACAATGTATCACTACCAGGAGTCATCACCATGCTTCTCTCAGTGCTCGGAATCGATGTCGCCAAACTGAAGTTTAACGTCTGCCTTCTCCGCGAGGATGGTAAACTACGTCACCGTGTCTTTCCCAACACGGCGGCTGGTTTCATCGAATTGTTGGGCGTCCCTCATTGGCAATCTGATCACTCCTTCACTTAAATGGTCGCAATGCGGCAAAGCCATACAATAGTGTGAAGCCAGCGAACAAGATCGTCAGGGCATGATAGCCCAGCCTTAACCACCAGGTGGGAAGGTGCTCCTTAACATCAATATCAAAAATCCACTGAAGCGCCAATCGGGCTCCCCAAAACACCCCGATATATCCGCACACACCGCGAGCCAAACCGCTCCCGTTCGCCAACTCCCTGGCATTAAAAAGGCTGATCAAGCCAAAGGCAGCAATCGCCAGCACGACATAGCTGCCGTAGACCCAATACATCTGCCGATGCAGACGAGAGAGGACGGCCAGTTCTGTTTTCCATTTCAATTGAAATGGGACGAGCGCCGAGGCGATCAAGACCCCCAGTTGCCCCGCGCCAGCCAGAAAGATCAATGTTGGCATCAACTCTTGCATCAGTGCCTCCTCGTCGTCCATGAAACATTCAACGCGCACCGAGCGCTCGCATGAACGGCACGATGATATTTATGACAAACGGTGGGTGAAATAATCCATACGCGGGCGGGGCCAAGATGAGCATGGCGAACAACCATCCGCGCCAGCCATGCCCGAGGCCAATGGCCTGACCGGCGCGCGACCGCTCGGCGAACATCGCGACTGCCTGAATTCCGAAGAAGAGCGTAGGCCAGCCATATCCGCCGCCCGCCGGAAGTGAAATAACCAAGTCATGAATGATGCCACTAAATACGAAACCAGCGATGATCGCCCGCCGTGATCCGAGCCATGATTTTAGCGGACGGAAGAGAAAGCGGTGAGTAAAATCCCGAAAGGCTGTGTTCCACCTCCGACCCCAAAATTCACTAACGCTGACGGAAGATAGCGGGCGATTCATGAGCGGGCGCGCATCGATTCCGACTGATCTCCAGGCGCAACTGAGCAGATGGAATGCGCCGAAGTGAAGCATCAGGATTAAGCCGACCATCCCCACCCAGCCGGAGAGGATTCTTTGGTCCTCAGAAATCCAACCAGCCACGCCCCAAAAGAGCGCGCCACCGACGAGGAGCTTGATGGTTGCAAAAGCCCATTCTCCTGACGACGGGCGATCTTTCTCAGGCAATCGATCAGGACTCAGGAAAGCCTCAGCGTTCAAACCTGGCCAGGCAAGTAAATATCCGACATGTTGCCACCATCGCGCGCCAGAGACCAGCGTCCGCCGCCAGCTTAACCACTTACAACCAACAAAGATCACGAAGGCGAGCAGCCACATGAAAATCCAGCGAGGCCACTCTCCCGGGGTGAGTATTAGAACGACGACCGGCAAGACAATGACCGGTCCCCAGCCACGCCAAGTAGAAATCTCTTGCGGGGCTTTCCTCGCCCCTGTATTTTCCATTGTGGGATGTAGACGTCCAACGCTCGAATTAACCGGGCGCGCACACAATGTCGGCACGGACAAGTTGAGGATGAAAGCCGCGCTATTCGCACTCCGGTTGAATGAGTTGTTAGGCGCAGCATCTAAGTAACTACGTCTTTTGTTTTATGAATATCTCTGCCTTCAAAAGATCGTCAATGACATTCATATAAATATCTGGATACGCCTCTTCAATACTCTCTTGGAACATCGTCCGCGCCTCCGCGTCAATAACCGGGATATTTTGTGCCGCGTCATAAGTGGGCCTGTCAGGCCACTGGGCATAGGCCACCCACACGCCATCTTCTGCTCGATGCAGACGCGAGCCGAGGCTACCACAATTCTGATTAATCTCCTCCGTCCTTCTATGCCAGCCTTCCAAGAAATTCTTCTCCTGACCTTCTTTAACCTTCCATCGGTACAAGGCGATGAACATTGTTCCCTCCACAACATTCGAGAAGTTTGGCGGACTATGCAATGGGCAAGCGCCTAACGCCCGAATTGAGATGCTGTTTAAGAGCGAAGCGGTTAAACAGTCATCTCCAATGAATTGTTCGGCAGCGCGGGGACACATCACGCGAGCCGGTAGTGGAGTTATTATGGTTGGGGAGACGGATGTGCGAGCTGGCCGGCTGCAATTCTCCAACCATCCGATTGCTTCACAGCAACAACTAGCAGCGCTCTATTGCTATCTGGGATGAGTTTTCGCTGTTTATCGAGAAACCCTGCACGGAAGAGGATGACAGCAACGTCCAAGCTCACTTTCCGCACCTCTATAGCACTTTGGACAACAGCCGTGTTCTTTGCCCACGTCGTGTGGGTTTCCCCAAAATCTTTGACGATGTTGCTACGACCGGCGGTTCTGGATTCTGCGACCGTAACCCAAACGGCATCGTCGGTGAAAAGGCGACCCCACGCGTTCATATCATGCGCGTTCCACGCCTTCACGAAATCGTCAACGATTGCTTTGGGACTGGCACTTTGGGCCGAACTGCTAGTGGCAAAGTAGATAACGAAAAGCAGCGGCGCTAAAACCTTTGCAATCAATCTTGTCATATGATCTCCTCTTTCTATATGAAGCAGGGTTGGAATGTTTACATTCAACGTCAAGTCTCTATCGTTGGAAAGGCTTCAATTGAAAATCTCGTCTGCCGAACGCCCGAAGTTGTATGTTGACTGAAGTTTGCTCAAGCCGCAAGCTTGAGCTGATAGCGCATGCAAGCTGAATCTGCTCGGTTGAATGAGTTGTTAGACAGCGGATAGGCTTTGATGAATAAGGGCAAGATTTACACGACTTTTTCATCAACCCACCTAC
>JBKKAL010000277.1:0-8223 GCA_046714695.1 Pyrinomonadaceae bacterium | reverse complement strand
GCATCAAAGCGAGATTTCGCGACGCCGCTGCCGGATACCAGACGTTGATTTGCATCTGGCGTCCGCGATCCCTGTTCTTAACTTTTGCGCTTTCAACATCAAGCGAAGGACGTGAGAGATCATAAGTAAAGATCGTTTTGAAACCGACCCGGTATTGCCCCGGTTTCAAATCGCCCCAGAGCGTTGACGCTTGCAAAGTCCTGGCGGTGAAGACGGGCGCGGCAAACAGCACAACTGCCAGCATCAAGAGATTAAATAATCCTCGCATATCTCTCTCTCCCGCATATCGCCTGATAGCAGCAGCGTCTTTTGTTGCAACCCGTAAAGCAATCCCTACGGCATGTCAGGCTTCCTCCATCCGCACTGCCCGCTCGCCAATCCAAAATCTAAAATCCAAGATCAGTAGACTCCTTCGACGACCGTTGCCTGTAGTCTTGAGAAGGGACGCACGTTGCGGACTCCGTCCCAGGGGTAAAGGTCGCACGGCCGTTCTCTTTCCGCTTCGTCACGCTCCAGAAAACGGGGCATAAAGAACTCGCGCGTCAGCGTCGTCAAAGACACTCGTCCCGTCGCGCCATAAGCGACGATTTTTTCAGGATGATCCGGATCAACCACTTCGATCATGGCTCGCGGAGCGGGCGGATAATAGATGATGTCGTAGCCGTCGCTCGCTTGTCGCGGCTTGTGAACGGCCAGTCCCATCAGAGTATTTCCGTAGGTCGGGGCGAAATACACGCCTTCGAGCAATTCTTCGACGGCGAAGCGATGAAACTGCGGAGTCATCTCCGTCCCGCCGCAAAAGACGCCTTTGATGCCCATCTTTTTCAAAGATACCTTTTCGCACAGGGCTTCCAGTAGCTTCGGGGTCGTAAAGAGACAGCCGATATTGTCATGCGCGCGCAGCAATGTGAGCCCCTGCTCGACCACGTGCTGTTTGTACTGCTCGGCCATCTTCGGTTGGCCCATCTTAAGGAGTTTGATGACCCAGCGCGGATCGAGATCAATCATAAAACAGATGCCGCCGCGATACTGCGCCAGGTGCTCGATTGCGAGGCGAAGGCGGCGCGGGCCGGATGGGCCGAGCATGAGCCAATCCGCGCCGCGAGGAAAGGCATCGTCCGGCAGCGTCGCGCTGAACATTTCGTAATCAATGCGAAAATCTTCGATGCTGATGCGGGATTTCGGAACGCCCGTGCTTCCGCCGGTTTCAAAAACATAGACGGGTTTCTCCGCCAGCCCGCGCGGAACCCAGCGGCGCACAGGCCCGCCTCTGAGCCACTCGTCCTGAAAAAAACCGAAGCGGGCGAGATCATCAAAACCCTGTATCTCGCTCAGCGGGTCCCACGCCAGATTCTTCGCAAAATCGAGCCAGAAGGGAGCGCCCGTGGCTGGGTCGAAGTGCCAGCGAATGATCTCGCGCACGTGTGCGTCCAGCGCCTCGCGCGACTTCCCTATACCTGTTTGCAAGCTTGTTTCTATGATCGCCATCTTAAGTTAAAAGATTATCCAGAGAGCAACGTTCGCGCACAACCTTTATACATATAAAAGGGTACTCCAGTTGTAAAAAGTTCTTTACTTATCGTCGGCTTGCGAGGGCTTCATCGTGAGGCGGCAGCGTTGATGCCGGAACTTTTATCTCAGTCATTTTACTGCGCCCGCAAAATCGCGAGGGGCTTTCTTGTGAGGACGTTAAAGCTCGAACTCACGCCCACAACCATGACGAGCGCAGAGGTGGCCGCGATGCCAGCAAGCGTAACCATCAAAGAGAAGTCCCAGGGAATCTCGAAGACGAAGCGCGTGACTGCATATGAGAGCGCAACGGCGGAGAGAGCCCCGACCAGACCCGCGACGAGACCTAGCAATCCGTATTCGACGATCAGAATACTCAACAGGACTTTTCTTTTTGCTCCGAGCGTTTTAAGGATCGCCACCTCGTAGATACGCTGGAACTTCGTCATTGCTATTGAGCCGACCAGGATCAGCACGCCGCACAAAAGGACGAAGCCGCCGAGAAAGGTGACGGCCAGCGTGACGTTGTTGAGAATGCGGCTGATGGTGCTGACCACTTCCGCGACATCTATGACGGAGATGTTTGGATACTGATCGAGCAGTGCACGCTGAAAGCGCGAGCGTTCGGGCTCTCCGGCGGGGCCGTTGATGGGCGCAATCAGCATCTGCGGGGCATTCTCCAGCGCACCGGGTCGAAACAGAACCATAAAGCCCGTGCGCGAATTTCTCCAATCAACACGACGAATGCTCGTCACACGCGCCGCCAGTTTTCTTCCCGCAATATCGAATGTGACGTTGCTGCCCACATCGAGGCCGGAGAGCCCTCGCATTCCCTCCTCGATGGATACTTCCGCCTCCGTTGAGGGCGTGGCGTCCCAGAAGCTTCCGGCCACAATCGTCTCGTTGGATTCAAGCCGGGAACGATATGTGACGACGTACTCGCGGCCAAGCCGCCCGCGTTCCTGCCTCATCTCGCGCCCTTCGAGATCAACCTCGCGACCGTTGATCGCGAAAATTCTTGTGCGCACCGTTGGTATCAGCTCCGGGCGCACGCCCGTCGCCCCCTCGATCAAATTTTCGACGCCCTGTTTCTGATCGGTCTGAATATCAATCAGGAACATATTAGGCAGTTGCGTGCGCCGCGAGATATCAATCTCATTGAGCAGGTTCGTTTGCAGCGATTGAATCGCCATCACGACGAACGCGCCAAGGCCGACGGCCATAATAATGACGCGCGTCTGATTGCCCGGACGATAAAGACTGCTGACGGCCTGTCGAAGCGCGAAGGAGCGAAGGTGACGTGCGCGCTTGACGAGCAGGATGAGGAGAAAGGCTGCGCCGTACAACAGGGCAGCGGTGGCCACCAGCCCCGTCAGAAAAAAGAGGCCGACGCGAAGCGAGCCCGCCTGCCAAGAGGAGAGCAGGAAAAGGCCGAGCAGAACAAGCGCGCCCGTTCCCAGGCGCAGAAAATCCAACCTGCGCCGCTTGCCGCCACCGTCCTCATCGCGCAGCAGCATATTGGGCTTGATGTGCCTGATACGCAGCAGCGGCAGCGCAGAGAATAATATGGAGACGAGCAATCCTAATCCAAGGCCTTGCGCAACTGCTCCCGAAGCCAGACCGTAGCTCATGTTCGGGGGTAAAGCCTGCGCAAAATAGTATGCGACTAAAACGAGCGCGCCCTTGGCGAGCGTAATCCCCAATAGACTTCCCAGTAGTCCGAGTGCGATGACCTGTGTCAGGTACGCGGCGGTAATTTGACGGCCAGTCCCGCCGATACACTTCAAAACGGCGATGGTCTGCCGCTTCTGTTCGATAAAGACGCGCGTCACGCTCGACACGCCGATACCGCCCAGGACAAGCACGATCAGTCCCGTCAATGACAGATAGTTTTCCGTGCGCGCGAATTGCTCGCTTAGATTCTCCTGAGAATCCTTGTAGGAGTTGACCGTCACGAGTTGCCCTTTCAACTCGTCGCGCAATCTCTGGACGAGAGATTCCATCCCGCCCTCGCGCACCTGAAGAAGAATACGGCGGCGCGCGCGGCTGCCGAATCCCACAAGGCCAGTCCCTTCGACCGCAGAGCGTGCGATCAGAACGCGCGGGCCAAGACGAAAACCGCCTCCGCTTCCCGGTTCACGATCAATCACGCCGCGTATCTGAAACGATGATTCACCGATTTTCAGAGAATCGCCGACGCGCAAACGCAGGCGCTCAAGCAGCAACGGCGCAACGACAGCGCCCCCATCAGCGATAAGCGAGTGATCGAATCCTCTCCCGTCCGCAAGCCTGAAATCGCCGTAGAGAGGATAGGGGGGCTCGATGCCTTTCAGTTCGACCATCATCGCGCCTTCGAGCGCAGAGTCGGCAGGTCGCGCCATCGTAGCAGAGTCTATGGTTTCCGTTCTGGCAAGAACTTCCGGCGCGCTCGCGACGCGTTCAATAATCTGTAGCGTCTCCGGCCTCCACGGGCGGGTGGAATCAATCTGCACGTCTGCGGTAAGGAGCGCGCGCGCCTCGCCCGCAACGGCACGGTTGATGTTCTGAATAGTGGAGCGCAATGCGACGATTGAGCCCACACCGATGCCTATGCACAGGAAGAAGAAGAGCAGCCTGCGCCAGGAGGAGCGCATCTCTCGTCGAGCCATTTGCAGAATAAATCTCAAGACCCTGTCACCCCTATCGCCTCTTCCGTCGTCTCAACGCCTACAGCGCTCGCCTCTATGCCGCTATCACTGATGACACGACCGTCTCTGAGCGATATACGGCGCGAGGCTTCCGCCGATAGCTCATGATCGTGCGTGACCAGCACGAGGGTTGCGCCGCGCCGCTCGTTCATCTCGACCATAAGATTGAAAACATGGCGGCCGTTGCCTGAATCCAGATTGCCCGTCGGCTCGTCTGCCAGCAGGATGCTTGGTTCATTGGCGAAGGCGCGGGCAATACTGATGCGCTGTTTTTCGCCGCCGGAGAGTTGCGAAGGATAATGGTGCGCGCGTGCCTTGAGGTCTACGTCGAGAAGTAGCTGCCGGGCGCGAGTGTGGGCATCTTTGACGCCGGCAATCTCCATCGGGACGAGAATATTCTCCAGCGCCGTCAGAGACGGGATGAGATGAAAAGATTGAAAAACGAAACCGATCCTGGTACTTCGCAGTCCTGCGAGCGCGTCTTCGCTCATCTCGCCCGTCACCTCGCCGTCTATGCGAATCTCGCCGGAAGTAGGAGCATCGAGTCCGGCGATGAGGCCGAGCAACGTTGATTTACCGCTGCCGGAAGGCCCTACGACCGCGACGAATTGCCCGTCGGGGATGACCAGGTCAAGCGAATGAAGTATCGTTAATTGTTCTGTCCCGGAGGGAACTGTTTTTGAAACCTTGTATAATTCGATCATGAGAGCTTATTTATTCAACCTTTTGTTCGTTCTTCTACTTGGATGCGCCGCCTGTGGCAATCAAAGCACACAGAATGTTTCGAGTGCGCCCGCACAAAACCCTGCGCCGTCTCCCTTTGCGTCCCCTTCACCCGGTCAGAGTCTACCGAAGATCGTCGCTTTCGGCGACAGCCTGACAGCAGGCTTAGGTTTGCCGATGGCCGAGAGTTATCCATCCCTCCTACAAAAGAAACTTGAAACCGATGGATATAGATACGAAGTCGTCAATGCGGGGGTTTCAGGCGAGACCTCTGCGGGCGGCTTGCGACGCATAGACTGGGCTTTGGAGGGTGATGTGCGCTTTATGATTCTGGAGCTTGGGGCCAACGATTTTCTGCGCGGGCAACCTATCGGGGAGATGAAGAATAATCTGAGCCGGATTATCGAGCGCGCACAGGCGCGCGGCGTGACGGTATTGCTGGCGGGGATGTATGCACCGACCAATACGGGCGCCGACTACCAGCGTGAAGTTCAGAATGCTTTTCAATCTCTGGCGCAAGAGCACGGGCTAACGCTCATCCCGTTTTTCCTTGATCGCGTCGCAGGCATAGAGTCATTGAATCAAGCTGACGGCATCCATCCGAACGCAGAAGGGACGAGGATCGTCGCCGAAACCGTTTACCAATCGTTGCGCCCGATGCTGGAAAAGCAGAAGCAAGCCGCTGCGAAGTAGAACTCTCACGCGACCAACCGTTGCACCTTCGATTTAACGCCGCCGACTAAATTATCCCCCGTCCCTCTTACAGCTTCCGCGTTTATTAAGTGGACAAATCTGCCCCCTAAACTTGCGCCATATTTGACCTGTAAGCCTTTGAAGGGTTTGCTCCATTACAGCGGCCGAGTCTTTAATCAGACGCGGCAAAGCTACGCAAAAGGAATGGGATTTAAGGCATTTCCATAATAAGCCCCAACTCCCCGCTTTTTATTGAAAATACCGCTAAAATGGGACAACTATCCAGCCGGAAAGCCCATCTTATCCTGTCTTATTGAGTGGCCCCCACCCACCTTGTTTTCCCGCGTCAGTTTTATCAATAAGCAGAAACTATTCCGGGTAGTTTCCTCGCAACCTTGGGACAGGTCTGTTTTCCTTACCTTTCTACTACCATTTAACGTAACAGTCTTATTTTGATTACTTAGTTGGAGAATTTAAATGCCTCGTCGGAATCTCTTGATAAAACTTTCAAATGTACTGATTTCTTTCTGTTTACTGCTTGCCGTGGCAGGCGCCTGTCAAGCTCAATTCTTCAATCTTCCAGGTAATTTTTCTTCCTCTCTAAAAAAGGTCTTCGATGTGAGTCCGGATGGAAAAATCGCTGTGACTTTAAGGAACGCGCCGGGAGCATCATCTGCTTTACTAACCACTTTTGACCCGGTGCTCGGCACACAATTCGATAGCAAGACCTTCGGCCTTGGACCATTAGAAGTACATCTGGTAGAAACAACCGCGGGCCTGAGAGCGGTCGTCCTTACCAGCCAAGGAGGCCCGCGCGCCATTACCCTTTTTAGTGTCAGCTCAACTGGGCAATTAACCGAATTAGCCAAATCCACTCTCACAAACTCAAGTGCTGATGCCGGCTCTAATCTGGTCTTGAGCGGTAGTGCCGGGGTGGGGTTCACATTATTGATTTCTAACCTTCAGATTCCCGGAGAGTTGGTGGCATTTAGTCTGATCGATGGTGCGATTATTGGACGATTGCAGATCAACACCAGCCCGCCAGATTTCCTCGGTATGTATGAAAAAGATGGCAAACGCACTCTGGCGTATGTGAATAATGTAAACAACCTCAGATTGGTAGATGCATCGAACCCCACCCAGTTAACCGAGATTGGGAATGTCGTCTTAACAAGGAATGGGGAATTCAGTGGTTTCTCTTCCACCTCCTTCGCCTTTAGTGCGGACGGTCGCTACGTATTTGTCGCTAATCAATTTATTGATTTCTCGGTCGTTGATGTATCTGCATTGAAGGTCGTTGCAAGCATTGGTGGCAACTACAGGTTCGTGCGTGTCAGGAAACATGAAGATAGCCAGCGACGGCTTTTAGCACTACAAAGTGACCTTGCAGGAACAGGTGGGCAAAGGGCAATTCTATTAGTTGATGCTAGTGACCCGCTTAATCCGTCCATCATCAATCGCTATGATTAT
Source organism: Pyrinomonadaceae bacterium (assembly GCA_046714695.1). Lineage (GTDB taxonomy): Bacteria > Acidobacteriota > Blastocatellia > Pyrinomonadales > Pyrinomonadaceae > DASQYE01. The sequence continues at coordinate 1,141 of JBKKAL010000277.1, read as the reverse complement.
GCCTCTGACGCTCTATCTTTTAGAAGCGACATGGCATTTTCCAGAGATGGCTCGCGCCTTTTCGTCGCTGCCACTAAAAAGCTTCTGGCTTTTGAAATACCAACTTTCAAGATTGTATGGGAGCGGCAAGTTCCAGGCTCCGTAGTTAGAGAGCAGCAGATAATGACCTTTGGTCAAACTGAGGAGGAAGTTCTTGGTGCTTGGGATGGCAGCCCATCTGGATTAACAAGCCTGTTCGGGTCATTCCCCGCTTTTCCCCCGGATATTTCTGTTAATGACACAACGGCGACGGAAGGGGACATTATACCCACTTCGGCTAGTTTCACAGTTACACTCTCCTCCCCGACTGCTCATCGAGTAACACTAAGTTTCACTGTCGCTGGAGGCACTGCCATAAAGGATGTTGATTTCAATGTTGACCCGCAGATAATTACATTTGAGCCTGGAGAAACTACCAAGAATATCAATGTGTGGATTGCGGGCGATAAACTAGATGAGTTTGATGAGACTTTCACCGTTATTCTTTCAAATCCGACTGTTGGAAATCTCCTTAGAAGCGTCGGCACAGGCACCATTCTGGATAATGATCCACCACCGACCGTCTTTATCACCAGCCAGGTTGCAGTAACTGAAGGAAACAATGCCACCGCTACTGCTTTTATCGATGTCAGCTTATCTATGGAGAGCGGTAAGACGATTACGGTGAATTATGCGACAGAAGATAACACGGCTTTAGCTGGAAGTGATTATGTGGCTACCTCTGGTTCTCTTGTGTTCAGTCCCGGCCAAACAACCAGAACCATCAACGTTGCTGTCAACGGCGATACTAAGAACGAACCAAATGAGAGTTTCTTTGTTAATCTCTCCAATCCAATCAATGTAACCATTACAAACGCACAGGCAATTGTGACCATCATTAATGATGATACTCCGACGCTACAGCTTAGTCAGGGCAGTTACAGCATCGCCGAGGGCACAGGCAGCCTCAACGTCATCGTCAATCGCTCTGGCGACCCCGCCGTTGCTCTGACCGTCAATTATTTAACCACAGACTCTGCAAACTACCTTCAGGACTGCAACGTCATCAATTCGCAGGCCACCTCTCGCTGCGACTACGTGGCCGTCGTCGGCACTCTCCACT
>JBKKAL010000276.1:0-3834 GCA_046714695.1 Pyrinomonadaceae bacterium | reverse complement strand
GTCCTGGCTGCTGTTGAAGGGGTTTATGGCAAAATCTAAGGCATAGTTATCTGCGGTAGCCGCGCCGGAAAAACTCATTCAAGCGCGACGCCTCTCGTAGCTTCTCTCTCCTCGTTGCTATTGAATTAGCAATTCAGGAAAACTTTACCGGATTCTGCTTTAATTACAACCCGGAGAAATTAATGGGAAGAGCCATTCGCAATTTATTGCAAACGGCTCTTCCCATCAATTTTCACCTGAAGATTATCAGTGTGCGTCTAATGTACTTTTGCCTCTCAAAAGTGACATCAGTCGCGTCTTGCGGCTATTATGCGGCCTCACCCGCAGGCAGTAAACCCTTGATTTCCCGCACCAATTTAGCAACATCGGCTTCATCCGCCAGGGCCATCATAAAAAACTTGTAGCCCTGGTGAAAACAGATGACGCCGTTACTGAAGAGCCAGACGCCTTCGAGGACGGGATTGCCGCCCAGGAGCCAACTGATGGGCGCGCCCGTTATGCGTCCGGGCTGGAAAATCTGCGCCCACATGGCGGCCCCTGCCGCGCAACTGAATGCTCCGAGGAGCGGCGCTCCGACATACTTGACGATCTGGCGCTCGAACTCCGCGCGCTCACGCTCGGCCTCCGATAGCTCGCCACGGGCGATCAACTGCTCCTGCTTACGCAAGTATCCGTCAAACTTTTCACTGGCCTTGCGCAGTCCGTAAACCGGGAGCGCGGAGTGCGTGAACCAGTGCGGGTGCGACCCCAGAAGCACGGCGTCGAGACCGGGAAAGGAGCGGCCTAGGTGAACGCCTGTGACGAGCGAAAAGGTCACGAGCGCGGCCTTGCCCGGATTCTCTTTGATCCAGCCACCGGCTTTGTAGAGCCCGCGCGTGGCGGCAGTCGAAGCGCGTGTCACGCGAGCGCCACGGTCGTAAGCCTGCGAGGCACGGTCGTAGTAATTCTTCGCCCCCTTGAATGCCTCACCGGCTTTTTCTCCGGCGGCGCTGGCCGTACGCCGTGCAGCCTCAGCCGCTTCGCGTGCCCGGCGCGCTGCTTCCTCTGCGGCGCGTTGCGCCTTCTCACGCATCTCGTGCTCGTCGCCGACAAATCGTTCGGCTTCGGAGCGTGCGCGCTCGGCTTCGCGGGCGAAGGTCTCCGCCCCGCGCTTGGCGGCATCCTGAGCCGCGCGAGCGCCATCCTCAACACGATTCTTGAGATCGTATTTTTCATCCAGTTCACGCGCCTTACGCCTGGCCGCGCGCTGCCACTCATCCAGCTTGTCTTTGTAATCCGACATCATTTAAGCCTCACAGAAAAAAGTCATCAGTAATCAGTTGTCAGTAATCAGTTAAGAGCATATGGGCTGATTACTGACAACTAATTATTGATTACTACCTCATTATACGTCGAGCGCGGGCGAAGGGTTCGACTCCGCTTGAGCGCAGTGGCCGCGCTCGACGCGATCACGTCCCTGCCGCTTCGCCTCATACATGGCAGCGTCGGCGGCCATCTGCAAATCGCGGCCTGTTTGCGCGCACGCGGGAAATTCCACCACGCCGAAGCTGGCCGTGATGCGTCCGACCGTGGGAATCTCTTCCTGCCTGATCGCTTGTCGCAGGCGTTCGGCCACCTCAACACCGACCTCGAAATTGGTCTCGGTCAGGATCACGGCAAACTCTTCGCCGCCGATTCTGGCCGCGAGGTCTATGCCGCGCGTTCCAGCTTGCAGCGTTTTTGCAAGATGACGTATCGCCTCATCGCCGGCCTCATGCCCGTAAGTGTCATTGACCTGCTTGAAATGATCTATATCGAGCAGGAGCAGGCAGAACGGTCTCTCATAACGCTGCGTGCGCGTGACCTCGCGCTCCAACTGGCCCTCGAAGCGGCGACGATTGGCGAGGCCCGTCAGATGATCCGTAAAAGCCGCCTCCTTGTAGGTATCCAGATACCCCTTGAAATCCAGGAGCGTGCGCACGCGCGCCAGCAGCAGATCAATATCGAGCGGGTCTGTAATGTAACCGAGCGCGCCGACCTCTGCGCCGCGTCGCGCATCCTGCGCCTCACTGCGCGCGGCAGTCTGAATAATGATCGGAATAAACCTCGTCAGCGGATTAGCGCGTACTCTGCGCGCCAGCTCATACCCGTCCATTTTGGGCATCATCACATCCGTGACAATCAGATCAGGCTGGTAAGATTCGACGGCCGCAAGCCCTGCCTCGCCGTCATTGGCGTTGCGCACCTCATACCCGGCCATTTCCAGGGCAATTGTCAGGAGCATGCGCTTGTCTGGGTCGTCGTCAACGACGAGGACATCAAATTTTCCGACCATAAAAGTTGGTTCCAGGGCGACTCAAGATAGCCCTTGCGCGTTTGCGCGGCTTCATGCTAGAGTGCCGTCGCATCAGTTGTTGTTTTCGCTTGAAAGCTTACCTAATTTAAATCTGTACAATAACTGAAAGTTTTTTGCCTCGCGCTGGTTGCGCCCGAACAGTCCCTTACACAGTTTCTGTTTTATTACCAAGCGCCTGATTCCGGTGGCTTTCCCCATATTAAGCCAGACCCGGTAGCGCAACTGAATGCAAATCCTTTTTATTCCTATGAGGAGCAAGAAATACCCCCATGCAGCAAAAACGTGCCTTCGATCTTTCCGTTGAAGACCGCGCCGATATTATACGGCAACTCGACTTCGGCGCGGCACTGAGCGCGCCCCTCCTCGAACTGCTCGCCGCCACCTCGACCGCCATAGATTTCCGCCGCCGCCGCTTTATCTATCGCGCCAATGACGAGGCCAACGCGCTCTATGTTATTGCGCGCGGCCGCGTCAAGCTGTGCCGCACGGACAAATCTTCGGAGCGCGAAGCGGTCATAGACATTCTGTCAGTCGGCTCTCTGTTCGGCGAATCCGCGCTCTACTCGGCGGCTGGTCTGCGCGAAAACTGCGCCGTCGCTTACGAGAATTCCCGACTGCTACGGATTCCTGTGGGGGAGTTCAAAAAGGGGATGATGGAAAACCACGAACTTTATGATTACACCTTCCGCTTGATCGGTCAACGCCGGGCTCAGGCCGAACGTCGCGTCGCAGACTTTGCTCTGGATGCGATTCCGGCGCGTCTCGAAAAGCTGCTCATCGAATACTCTACTCGCTACGGCGTCACCAACACCGGCGGCGTGCTGATAGACATCCCACTGCCGCACCGTGAAATTGCCTCCATCGTCGGCTCGACGCGCGAGAGCGTGACCGTGCGCCTGAACGCCTTGCGTCGCGAGGGCGTCATTGATTTCGTCAACCGGAAGATTCTCATCATACGACCGGAATCGCTGGCAGCCATCTGAAGAAGGCCAGAGGTAAAAGTAAAAAAGCAAAAGTCTGACCGCAAACCAGGTTATAATAGAAGTGCTTTTGTCCTTACTTTTGCCTTTTTACTTTTGCCTTATGAAGTGTCCGACCTGCAATCAGCCCATTAAGTGGCAAGACAATCCGTTTCGTCCCTTCTGCTCCGAGCGATGCAAGCTGCTAGATTTCGGCAAGTGGGCAAACGGGGAATACAGCATCCCCGGCCATATATCGCCGCTCACGGAAAATACGGAGAACGCGCCATCAACATCTCCTCCAATCCACGCTCCCGACACCGACATAGAACAATAAAGGCGAGAATTATTCTTTGACCCGAAGGCCTTTTACCTTTGAAGGCGCGTGTCGTGTAGAATGAGCGGGTAATTTTTGCGTCCCGTTTGGAGCTTTTAGAATGCAGTTCGCCTTTCGCAGACCTTTCGGCACATCCTCGTCCGCACATTTACTGCGCCTCGATACAATCGCCCTCTGCCTTCTGGCTGCGGCTGCGTGCGGGG
>JBKKAL010000275.1:0-23145 GCA_046714695.1 Pyrinomonadaceae bacterium | reverse complement strand
CGCATAGACCACCTGAGCATCATCGTGTAGGTGCGATCAATCGGGCGATAGAAACGCGACTCTTTGGAGGAGCGTTCAGTCTTCGGTGCAACAGGCTGCGGTTTTAACTCCACAGCAGATTCTTTCGCTTCCTGCGGCGGCAAGCCTTCCTCCAGCGCCACAGGCTCTCCGTCGAAAACGTTTCTTTCCGGCCCCTCTTCACCCGCGACGACGCGCGATTCGTCGGCCAGCACTGCGCCCGCGTTACCCTCAGAAGGCTCGCTCCCGGTTCCCGCGGGCAAAGGGTCTGCCTCTCGCTTAATCAAGCGCGCCGCGAGCATCGGCGTCAGCGTGAAAGAGACGAGCAAAGAGACGGCGATGGCGAAAGACGAGGTAAAACCGAACGAGGACATAAAGCGACCGCCGATGCCGCCCATAAATCCGACGGGGATAAAGACTGCGAGCAGGGAAAGCGTCGTCGCCATGACCGCGAGACCGATCTCGCGAGTGCCCTGAATCGCCGCTTGAAACGGCGGCATCCCCTTCTCTTCGATAAAGCGATAGATGTTCTCTAAAACGACAATCGCGTCGTCAATCACGATGCCGACCATCAGAGTCAAAGCAAGCATCGTGATCTGATTCAGGGTATAGCCCATCGCCGCCATCAGGCCGAAGGTGGCGATGATGGAGGTCGGGATGGCGATGGCCGCGATAAAGGTCGAGCGAAAACTCCACAAAAAGATGAAGACGACGATGGCCGCGAGTATTCCGCCCTCAATCAGGTGCGTCTGAATGGCTTCGAGCGATGCCTTGATAAAGATGGATTGATCGCCGACGACCTCGGCCCTGAATCCCGGCGGCAGCGTCGGCGCGATCTCCGCCAGACGCTCTTTGACGGCATCGGCGACGGCCACAGTGTTTTGTCCAGACTGCTTTGAGACGACCAGCGTCACGGCGGGCTGACCATTGAGGCGCGCTTCCGTGCGCTGCTCTTCCGCTCCGTCTTCCACGTAGCCGATGTCGCTGACCTTGACCGAGTACGAGCCGCGTGTGGCGACAACAAGATCATTAAAGCTCGCCGGGTCCGAGATACGTCCCAGGGTGCGCACGGTCAATTCGCGCGTGCCCTCGTCAACGCGCCCGCCTGGCACTTCCAAGTTCTGCGCGCGCACGGCTGCCGCCACCTCCGCGACCGTGACGTTAAAGGCGCGCATCTTGTCCGGATCAACCCAGACCTGTATCTCACGCTCACGGCCGCCGATGATCTGAATCTGCCCTACGCCGTTGATGGATTCGATGCGATCCTTAATCTGCTTGTCGGCAACGTCCGTCACTTCGCGCAATGAGCGCGGGGCGGACAGCGCGATGCGCAGCACCGGCGCAGCATCCGTATCAAGCTTCTGTATAATCGGCTCTTCCGCCGTATCCGGAAGGTCTGGAATAATCAGGTTGACTTTGTCGCGCACTTCCTGCGCGGCCACGTCCGCGTTCTTCTCCAGAAGAAACGTGATGAAGACTTGCGAGACGCCTTCGACAGAGGTCGAGCGCAGCTCGTCAATACCGCTGATGGTATTGACCGCGCCCTCTAACCTGTCCGTGACCTCCGTTTCGATCTCCTGCGGCGATGCGCCCGGATTGACGACCGTGACGGTAACGGTCGGCAGGTCAATCTTCGGGAACAGATCAACGCCGAGGCTCCTGTAGGAGAAGATGCCGACCACAGTCAACGACAAAATCAACATCGTCGCGAAGACCGGACGGCGGACGCAAATTTCGGCAAGCTTTTGCATAACTCAATTTTAGATTTTGGATTTTAGAATAACGATTCGTCGCTTTTGAATTTTGGAATCCGGCTTTCAACCTGCGTCGCCCGCCAATCCAAAATCCAAAATCTAAAATCCAAAATGGTTACTGCCTGACGGCCATGCCGTCTCTCAATAGCTCAATGTTGCTCGTCGCCACCTGTTCGTCTGCAGCCACACCGCTGCGAATCTCCACAAGATCGCCCTCCACCTGACCGAGTTGGACAAGTCGCATCTCTGCGCGGCCATTCTTGATAATGAAGAGGTGGCTCGAACTCCCTTCGGTGTGGACGGCGCGCGCAGGCACAAGCACCGCGGACTGCGAGACCGATTGCTGAACGCGCACGGTGCCGAACTGTCCCGGCTTCAAAAGACCCTGGCCGTTATCAACCTCAGCTTCGACGGTCAAAGTGCGCGAGGTCGCCGTGATATTGGGCGAGATGCGCGCGATGCGGCCGCTGAAGGCGCGATCCGCGTAAGCGGAGACGCTGACGGAGACGCCCTGGCCCACAGCCACCGTGCCGATTGATTGCTCCGGAATATCTATACGCATGCGCAAGGGATTCGTGCGCACGATGGTTGCGACTTTGGTGGTCGGCGACACGTACTCGCCAAGATCAGCCGGGCGCTCCGAGACGTAGCCGCTGATCGGCGCAAAAACGAGCGCATAAGAGAGGGTTCTGCGAGCCTGTGCGACCTGCGTTTCCGCCGTCTTGACCGCCGCACGCGCAGAGGCAACCGCCGCGTAGTCCTGCCGCGCACGCTGAAGCGCCGCCTCATACTGCTCGCGCAATTGATCGCGCTGAGCCTTTTGCTGATCGTAAGCCGCGCGCGAGACATCACCACTTTCTATCAGCCGCTCGTAACGTCGCAACTGCTTTTCGGCTAATTCAAGCGCGACGCGCGAAGAGCCGACATCGGCCACCTGCGCGGGGTCGAAATTCTGTCCCGGACGCAGGCCGATCTTTGCTTCAGCCTGCCTGACGGCTGCGCGCGCCTGCTCGACTTGAGATTGTGTTTGTTCGACGCGGATACGCGAGTCCACGTCGTCAAGACGCACGATCATCGCGCCGCGTTCGACGTAACTACCCAGATCAACACCGATGGCGACCACTTTGCCTGCCACAGAGGGCGACACATCCGTCTGCTCATCTGCGGCTAGACTACCGGTCGCCTCGAAGAAGCGCGGCAACTCGCGCTGGATGGCGGGCGCAGTCGTCACCTCGACGACCGTCGTGGTTGTAGTGGTCGTCGTTGTCGTCTGTGCGCCCTTGTTCGATTGTGCTTTCGAGCCGCTACAGCCGAGCGCCAGCAGGCTCAACAGAGCAAGGACAAAAGCGAAAGATAAAAGCTTGAATTTGCGAAGGCTCATTTCTTCTGTTTTTTCTTGGCGACGACCCTTTGGACGCGCGCTGTGCGTTGAGTTTTATCGGCGTGCGCGACATCTGCCGACGCGATGCCCTTTAATAAGATTTCGGTAAACTCGCGCGCGGCCTGCTCGTTCGTGATGTCAAGCGAGCGACGCTGTGTGTCCCACAGGTTGTTGCTCACCGCATGGTGAATAACCATACCGACGAAAGCACGCACGATGATTCGCGGATCAACCTCGCGCAAAGCGCCCTCGCGCTGCCGCTCACGCAGGTAGGCGCTCAGAAATTCATAAACCTGAAGGACATTTCTTTCCCAGAACATCTGCGCCAGCTCGTGCCCTTCGAGCGCCGCGAACATAAGCAGGCGCAGGAACTCCGTGTCTTGCTCGTGATGCTCAAGGACGGAATGGGCAAGCCGCTCAAAAACGGCGCGGTCATCTTTTCGACTGATCGCATCGGCGACCGCATCGCCCTCGCAGAAATCCAGATCGCCGCCCGCACAGGCCTTGTGATCGAGGATGGCCGAGTAAAGCTCTTGCTTGGTTGCGAAGTGGCGGAAGACCATCGCCTCGGAGACGCCCGCTGCCTGCGCGATCTCTTTGGTCGTCGTCCCGCGAAACCCCTTTTGGGCAAAAAGGCTGATGGCGACGAGCAGTATTTGCAGACGCCTCTCCTCGCCCGCCATGCGCGAGGCTGCGGCCACCGGGGCGAAAGACTTGGCCGACGTGATGGTTTGTTTGCTCAAATATGACTGTCCTTATAACCCAAAGTTTGAAAGTAAGTACTTACTTACCACCTTCGGTAAACGCTGTCAAGGCGCATTAGGTTTCAGGAAAATCGGCTTCTCTCCTGTACTGTTCCCGACCTTTGCGCTATCTTAGGGCTGTACCTTTTCGCAACAAGAGAATCGAGCATAGACGCCTCGAACGGTGTGCGTTGCCGCGTCGTTGCTCATTTACCTGCGACGCATGGGTTCGCCCCAAGCGTCGGCACGTCGTTTGCTCAGTTGCCTTCGGTGCGACACATTTAATTGAGAGTTTCTCGCACACTCATTTGGCACAGATTACCAAACTTTTAAGGAGAATAAGAGATGTCACAAAACAATCCTACAGGCGGATCAGGCGGATCAACTTCGGAAAAAGGAACAAATTCACCAAGAGCGACGGGCGGCGCAGGCACGGGCGATACTGATGCGGGAACCACACGCGCAGCGGGCGCGGGTTCGGGAACATCTGCGGGTTCATCCACCGGCAGCGGGCAGAGTCTGACGCCGACGACCGGCACCACGGGCGGGAGCGGTGGAACGGGCGCAGGCACGGCGACGGGTCTCGCGGCGCAGGCTAAAGAGTATGGACAGAAGGTCGCGGAAGCGGCGACGACTGCCAAGGACTACGTGTCCGACAAGATGACCCCGGTCGTTGACAAGATCAAGGATCTGCAAAACGCGGACTATAAAGAAGTCGCCAACCAGGCCAAGGATTATGCGCGACAGAATCCCGGCCAGGCGATTTTGATCTCGGCAGCAGCCGGTCTCGTCCTCGGCCTCTTGATTCGCGGTAGCCGACGATAAAAAGCAGGGGAGAGGGCGCGCAGGGATGTGGGATGAAAAAGTTCGAGTGAAAGCGTTAATCAACGATTCACTCAATCATTCATCGCTGCCGCCCTCCGCCCTCATCCCTTATCTGAAAGGGAGGGTCGAGCAATGGCCGATTTGGAGAGAAGCACGGCTGCGGCGCCCGCACCCATAGCGCAGACAGACATTGAGAGTCTGCCTACGCTATTCGGGCGTCTGGGCGATGACGTGATGACGCTTCTGGATACGAAGCTTAGCCTGTTAAAAGTTGAAGTTAAGGAAGATGCCGACGTCTATGTGCGTGCGGGCGTGATGATTGGCCTTGGCGGCATCATCGCCGCTATCGGTTTCGCGCTCGTCAATATCGCGTTGGCTCTATTCGTCGCCACGCTGCTGCCCTATGATCCGCCGGTCAATTACGCGCTCGGCTTCGTTATCACCGGCGTGCTTTACCTGATTATCGGCGGCATCATCGTCATCACGATGAAGAATCGCCTGGCTAAGCGCGATATCGTGCCCAACAGAAGTGTTGACGAACTCAGAAAGGACAAGCAATGGCTGAAGAAAGAAATTTAGCGACCGTGCGCGCCCCGGAAGCAATGGATGAAGATGTCACCAAAGCAGAGCTTCAGCGTCGTATGGAAGAGGCGCGCGAATCCATCACACAAACCGTAACGGAGATAAAAGATACAGTGGCAAATCAATATCAAGCCGTCAGAGAGTCTTTCACCGATGCGCTCGACTGGCGCGAGCAGTTTCGTAAACGTCCCGTCGCCTTTAGCGTCGGCGCATTGTCGGTCGGCTTCATCACCGGCTATTGCATCGCCGGAACTTTCAAGGGCGACGACTCATACGACGATGACGAAGAGTATGGGCTGAGAGCATCTGGGGCGTCGCCCGCCAGCTCTTATTATCGCAGCGAGTCTGGCGAGAGCCAGCCATCCCCTGCCCGCTCCTACGCGGCGCAGGCGGTTACCGGCTCCTCCTATGGCTCGTCATCCGACTACGATAATACGATGTCAACGCGTGCGCCGAGCGCTTACAGCCCGCCGCCTTCCACCTATAGCGGCCTCGCTGGAAGCGCAGGACAGGACACAGCCGGGGAAGCGGAAGATCAAGGGCCGGGTCTGATCGAGCGCTTCAAGAGCACCAAGGCTTATGATCGCCTGGAGGAAGAGGTCTCGACCCTCGGCGACCGCTTTATCAACGAGCTGTCGAAAACGGCTCAGTCGGTCATCCTGCCCGCGCTCTTTAGCAAGGTCAAAGAGATGTTCGGCGTTGATCTTTCCAACAAGGAAAGTGAAGGCCGCACATCGCAGCGACGATCCGAAGGGGCATCTGCGGTCAACGCTTCATTATCGGGCGGCGCGCAAAGCTCCTTCGCGGGAGTAAACCGTGGCGCGTCCGGTCGTGATGATGACAGCACCCTGAGCGGGCGTTCCGAGAGCGACGCCGGCAATCCGTCAGCGTCTGGCGGCGGGTCTTATGCCACGAGCGAGAATCGCGGCTACGGTGCTTCCGCGGGCGCAGGCGACAGCAGCAACAGCAGGCGCGGCTCGGATTAGAGAGCCACGCCCGTTGGGAGACAAAAGCGGCAACGCAAGCTCAGGCGCGTGATGTTTATACGTGCGCCTGCGGGCCTGAACGCTTTCTGTATCAAACCATGAAACCAAGGGCGAGCTTCCGCCGTGAAGCTCGCCCTTGACGGTATCTCCACGGATTAAAAATCAGCGACCAGGACTTTGAGCCCCGCCGGGCGCTTCTGGCCGTGCCCCATATTTTAAACACAAGCATGAAGAGAGATGCTTGCTCTTTGCTCTCCAGTACAGGTGCTATGTCCTCGCATCCGGCCATTATCATCAATGCGACCTCCGGCGCAGACGATAAAGAGAGTGCGCGCGCGCGTCTCGCCGAAATCTTCGCGGCGCGCGGCCTTGATGCGCGCATCACTTTGGCCCGCAGCGGCGCGGAGATAGTCGAGCTGGCGCGCCGTGCAGCGCGAGAGGATTGCGATACGGTCGTCGCGGGCGGCGGCGACGGGACGATCAACGCCGTCGCATCGGCTCTTGTCGGAACAGACAAAAGGCTCGGCGTGCTACCGCTCGGAACGCTCAACCATTTCGCCAAGGATTTAAAGATCCCGCTTGACCTCGAAGAAGCGGCCTCCAATATTTTAGACGGGCAGGTGGCGCGCGTGGATGTGGGCGAAGTCAACGGTCGCATCTTTCTCAACAACTCAAGCCTCGGGCTTTATCCGAGCATCGTTCGCCACCGCGAAAAGCAGCAGGAGCGGCTGGGACGCGGCAAGTGGCCCGCATTCTTCTGGGCAACGCTCTCTGTCCTGCGCCGTTATCCATTCATGGCTGTTCGCCTGAGCACAGATAAGGAAGAGCTTGTGCGGCGCACGCCTTTCGTCTTCGTCGGCAATAACGAATATGAGATGGAGAGCTTTAACGTCGGCGCACGCTCCTGCATCGATGGCGGGCAATTGAGTTTATATACGGCGCATCGCACGGGCCGTCTGGGGCTGCTGCGTTTCGCCGTTCGCGCGCTCTTCGGCGGCCTCAAAGACGAGCAGGACTTCGACGCGATGTGTACCAAAGAGGTGTGGATCGAGACGCGGCGCAAACGGCTGAGGGTCGCCACAGACGGCGAGGTCACGGTCATGAACACGCCGCTTCACTATCGCGTTCTTCCCGGCGCGCTCAATGTTATTGTGCCGCGACCGGAAGCGGAGACTGGAAAGGAGTAAACCCATTCATGCGCACTCTGGTTCATCTTTCCGACCTGCACTTCGGGCGCGTTGACTATGCGATCATCGAACCGCTCATCGAGACCATCAAGGAGCTGAAGCCCGATGTCGTAGTGGTCTCCGGCGATTTGACGCAGCGCGCACGCAGCCAACAATTTAAGGAAGCGCGCGAGTTTTTAGATCGCCTTCCATCACCTCAGATCATCGTGCCCGGCAACCATGACGTGCCGCTCCACAACGTCTTCGCGCGCTTTTTCCAACCGCTAGATAAATACAGGCGCTATATCACGGACGACCTTCAGCCGTTTTATGTGGATGAAGAGGTCGCCATCCTCGGAATCAACACGGCGCGCTCTCTGACTATCAAGGACGGTCGCATCAACGAGGAGCAGATCGCGCGCATTCGCGAGCAGATGTGTCCTCTCTCCCACGAAGTGACCAAAATCATCGTCACTCATCATCCTTTCGATCTACCCGAAGGACACGACGAAGACGAACTGGTAGATCGCGCGGCGATGGCGATGGAGGCGCTGGCAAGCTGCGGCGCGGACGTGTTGCTCGCGGGTCATCTGCATATCAGCCACACGGGTCACAGTTCAGCGCGCTACAAGATCGCAGGTCACAGCGCGCTTATCATCTCGGCGGGCACGGCCACCTCCACACGAGGCCGTGGCGAAACCAACTCCTTTAACGTGATCCGCACCCAACACCCGCACATCAAAGTCGAACGACTCGCATGGCAACCCGAACGCGCCGTTTTCACGCCCTCCTCCGACGAGGATTTCCGACATACGCCCGATGGCTGGGTGCGCATCCCGGATGAAGTCGCCGCTGGAATAACGTATGATAAAAAAAGCGACGGACTGCAATCTAACGAGCCATTGAGCGGCTCTGAGTAGAACTAAGCGGCCTGATTTGTTGTGGACTTTATGAGGTAGTCGTTGAGTTCAAGCTGAGGCGGCTTATTGATTGGTTTTCTTTACCGATTTGATTACACTGGACTCAGTTAAAAATTCTCACCCGTGTAGAGGTCTATCCGATGAGTACAGAAGAAAGACTCCTGCGACTTGAAAACGCATTCGCCACATTAGTTGAATTATCTAGAAACATTGATGAAAGGCTAGACCGCACAGATTCAAGGGTCAACACACTTGAATCAAACCTCAGTGCTTTAAGCGATATTGTGGCTGAAGTCGCCAGAAGCCAAAAGCGAACGGATGAGCAGCTTAAGCGAACGGACGAGCTATTTAAGAATTTAGTAGCTGAAGGTGCCAGAAACCAAAAGCTAATAGATGAGCGGTTTAAGCGAACAGACGAGCAGCTTGCTGGCTTGGCGGCTTTAGTCGAAAAAAATATCCGGGGAGCTGGAAATCAGCAGCCTTGAGGACAAGCTCTCCCACAACAACTTTTTTGTCACCCCAAGCGATAAACTTTCACCCGCTGCTTCGATGGATAACCACGAGAGAAATGCTATCCAGCGAGAGTAGCTGAATTCGGGTGTTAACTCGCTATGGGACGAACATTACTAGGCTCAGGCTTCGCCACCGGCACTGCGCTTTGATCGGCGCGATAAGTGCAACCCTCCTGCGCGCAATACTGCACAGTGCCGTCCTTCTTGGTGGTCTTCTCCAGCAGAAACGGCGCGTTGCAGACGGGGCAGGGCGTGACGACGGGCTTATCCCAGTAAACCGCATCGCACTTTGGATATTCCGAGCAGCCGTAGAAGGCTTTGCCCCGCTTCGATTTCTTGACGACGATCTCGCCCTTACAACCGGGACGCGGGCACGCGACTCCGGTCGTCTCCCGTTTTATATACTTGCACTTCGGATAGTTAGAGCATGAGACGAATTCACCAAAGCGCCCGTGTCGTTGAACAAGCTGCGCATCGTCCAGGGGGCATTTCTCATCGAGCGTGACGGGCGCGGGCGCGACCACGCCGCTTTTAGCGATCTTGCGTATATTTCGGCAATCGGGATAGCCCGTGCAGCCAAGGAACTGGCCGAAGCGGCCGCGCTTTAAGGCCATCGGCTTGCCGCACAACTCGCACGTCTCGGCTTCCTCTGATTCTGTGGCGTTTTGCTCCGGCTGCGCGGTCGCAGAATTGGAAGAAGAGGATGCGCCTCCTGCGCCGTTGGCTTCCGCCGCCACAGCGGGCTTTGCGACCTCGCGCGTGGTACGGCATTCGGGATAGTTAGAGCAGGCGAGGAATTGACCGAAGCGTCCGAACTTGATAACCATCGGAGAGCCGCAGTTCTCGCAAATCTCGCTGGTCGGAATCGCTTCGACCTTCTTTTTCTTCATCTCCTGCTCGGCCGTCTTCAAGTCCTTCGCAAACTTCCCGTAGAACTCGTGCAGGGCGTCCGTCCACTTCAGCTTCCCTTCTTCGATCTCGTCCAATGCCCCTTCCATACGCGCCGTGTAGGTCTCGTTGAAGAGATCATCGAAGCTGGCGACTAAGAGATCGTTGACGGTTGTGCCCAGAGCGGTCGGATGAAAACGTCCCTCATGTTTTTCGACGTACTCGCGATCAAGAATCGTCGTCATAATCGCCGCGTAGGTCGAAGGACGGCCAATGCCCTTCTCTTCGAGGGCCTTGACGAGCGTCGCTTCGGTGTAGCGTGGGGGCGGCTCCGTAAAATGCTGCTCCGGCTTGATGGCTTTTAAGTCGAGTGCCTCGCCTTTTTCCACAAGCGGCAGTTTGCGCTCCGCCTCTTCGTCATCATCAGAAGCCTTCTCGTCGCGCCCCTCCTGATAAACTTTCAGGAAACCGTCGAATTTTAAAACCGAGCCGGTCGCGCGGAAAATAAAGCGGCCCGCGGCGATGTCAATCGTCGTTTGATCGAAAATGGCCGCCATCATCTGCGAGGCAACGAAGCGTTGCCAGATCAGGCGATAGAGTTTGATCTCCTCTTTGTTGAGATATTTCGCCATGGCGTCCGGCGTGCGCGTCACATCGGTCGGGCGAATCGCCTCGTGCGCGTCCTGCGCGCCCTTTTTCGAGCGGTAATGAACGGCCTTTTCCGGCAGGTAGTTCGCGCCGTACTGCGTGCCGATAAAGTCGCGCACCTCGTTCAAAGCTGTATCCGAGACGCGAGTCGAATCCGTGCGCATGTAGGTGATAAGACCGACCGCGCCTTCTGCGCCAAGCTCTACGCCCTCGTAAAGCTTTTGCGCCAGCATCATCGTCTTTTTAACGCCGAAGCCCAGCTTGCGCGCGGCCTCCTGCTGCAACTTGGACGTGATAAAGGACGGAACGGGATTGCGCTTACGCTCCTTCTTCGTGACTTCGGAGACGACGTAAGCTTGCCCTTCGGCCTCGGCCACGATCTCCTGAGCCTGAGCCTCATTACCGATCAGGATTTCGTTTTTCTTTATCTCCTGATCGAACCCGCCCGTTTTGACCGTCTGCTCGCCTACCTTGAACAGTCGCGCATCAAAGGCCGGAGGCAGTTTCGCCGCCAGGTTCGCCGTGATGGTCCAATACTCCGTCTTGACGAACTGCTCTATCTCGCGCTCGCGCTCGCAGACCATACGCAGCGCCACCGATTGCACACGTCCCGCCGAGAGGCGTCCTCCGACCGTGCGACACAAAAGCGGCGAGACCTTATAACCGACCAGGCGGTCGAGCACGCGCCGCGCCTGCTGCGCATCAACGAGGTTGGCGTCTATCTGTCTGGGCTCTTTGAAGGCGTCCTGCACGGCGCGTTTCGTGATCTCATTAAACATCACGCGATAGGAAGGTTTTTTGGGCCGCTTCGGGACGATCTCTTCGGCCAGGTGCTGGCAGATGGCCTCGCCCTCGCGATCAGGGTCGGCGGCCAGGTAGATCGTGTCCGCTTCCTTCGCAGCCTTCTTCAGTTCGGCGATGATCTTTTTGTTGTTGCGCTTTTTCGTATCCGGAATCACTTCATAGGTCGGCTCGAAATCATGCTCGACATCAACGCCGAGTCCCTTAGCGGGCAAGTCCTTGATGTGACCTATCGAAGCTTTGACCAGATAATCCGATCCCAGATATTTATTGATCGTCTTCGCTTTCGCGGGCGATTCAACGATAACCAAATTCTTTGCCATTCACTCTTCTTTCTTCTAGAACACTTGACGACCAGCTAACGGCAGCAATTGAGGGCAAATCTTTTCCGAAAGCCTTTGCACCCCTCGTGCGCTGCCCGCTGATCGTCCCTTATTAAATGACTACTATAAACCACTACTTAGATGCAACTGCGGCCCCTCACGCTTGCCGCCCGGAACTGTCTTATGACCCCTTATTTATTGGCCTTTTTAGAGCTTTCTGGCAAAATACCTGACCGGAAACAATCCCGCGCGACTATACATTTCAAGACCCGGCACAGCCCCGTTCAACTCTGAAACCGACGACTTGCTCGTCACAACCAACGCATCAATATGCGCCGGATCATCCGTGGAAAGCAACTTCCGAACGTCATCCCCTGTCACCGGGAGGTCTTCCGAGCGCGAGCGACACCGGATATATTCTTACTCTTCTCCCGCTCGCTAAACACCCGCGCCGCGCGCATGTTTACAGGTACACTCGTTAAATATTTTTATCTTCGTTTGCTCCGATCTCATCCCCCCGGTTAAGCCAGAGCAGTGCCGCTCCGAAAAAACCGCACCCCAAACTATCCATGGCAGTCCACCACCAGGGCATCCCCGAAGTGTAGTCAATGATAAAGAACACGAACGCGGCCAGCAGGAACGAGACGCCGTTGAGTATCAAGAGCGGTCGAAACCGTTTGCTGTCCGTGGCCAGAATCCACAAAGATATTCCGTGCATCCCGTAAGTGTAGGATGCCTGACGGATCATAAACATAATGATTGGCCCGCGCGGCATCTCGCCGAGGCCCAACCAGGCGTGCGATGCCTCCATCCAGGAGCGCGGCATCATGACTGCGGCGAACGAGAGTATTTCGATCGAGCCCGTCAACCGTAGCAGCCATGCCTGTAAGCGTTGACGATTCATCATAAAATATCCTGTGCGTATATCCCGTGCCCGATGAGAAACATAGGCAAACGGTTGCAATATACCTCAAGCCATCGCTCTTCGAGGCGCTGCCTTGATACATCTCGATATTTTTGCAATCTTTTTACATCAGCCTTGTAGAAGCGTAGTTATAATGACCGCCTGCATACGAGGAGTTCAAGCGGTTGGACAAGTGTTTCAGGTCACATGGCTAAAGATCGTCAACCAGAAAGTTACGAACCGGGAGAAGCGTCGTAAGGAGATTGTTGAAATGAAGAGATCAAGTATCAGCGGCATGATCAGCGTAATGATTATGCTCTCGTGTTTAGCCGTCGAGGCGATGTCACAAACCGTGGGTGATTGGCCGCAGTGGCGCGGGCCAAATCGCGATGGTATTTCTAAAGAGACGGGGCTTCTCAAACAATGGCCTGCCGAAGGCCCGCCCATCGCGTGGAAGGCGACGGGCGCTGGACGCGGCTATTCTTCTATGAGCATAGCGGGCGGTCGCATGTACACGATGGGACTGCGCGGAGACCGCGAATATGTCATCGCTTTCGATACCAGCACGGGCAAAGAGGCGTGGGCAGTGGCGCACGGCGGCGCGTATCGCGACAGTCGTGGCGACGGCCCGCGCGGGACGCCCACCGTTGACGGCGACAGGCTCTATGCTCTGGGCGGCAACGGCGATTTGTCGTGCCTGGACGCACGCACGGGCCGCAGTATCTGGGCCATGAATATTCTGCAGAAGTTCGGCGGCGAGAACATTAGCTGGGGCATCAGCGAATCGCCGCTCGTGATCGGCGACCGTGTGCTGGTTAATGCTGGAGGCCGCAATGCTTCCATCGTGGCGCTCAATAAAAAGGATGGCACGGTGCTCTGGAAAACACAGAGCGACAAGGCAGGCTACTCATCTGCCATGACCGTGCAGGTCGCAGGCAAGACGCAGGTTGTCTTCTTTACGCAGGAGCGCGCGCTCGGCCTGGACCCGAACGATGGCAAATTGCTCTGGGAGTATTCGCGTCCATCTAACAATGTCGCCAATGTTGCGACGCCGGTCGTGCGCGGCAACCGCATCTGGATTTCCTCCGACTACGGAACGGGCGGCGGCCTCGTCGAGATCAAAGCGGATGGCAAGGGCGTCTCGGCTTCGGAGGTCTATTTCACCAAGGAGATGCGTAATCATCACAGCAGCTCCGTGCTGGTGGGAGATCATCTCTATGGTTTCTCAAGCGGCATCCTGACGGCCATGCGCTTTGATACGGGCGAGGTCGCATGGCGCGACCGCAGCGTCGGCAAGGGCTCGCTCGTTTACGCCGACGGAAATCTTTACTGCCTGAGCGAAAACGGCGTGGTCGCCCTTGTCGAGGCGACGCCTTTATCGTATCGCGAGAAAGGTAGATTCCGCATTCAGCAGGACTCCCTTCCGACATGGGCGCATCCGATCATCGCCGGAGGCCGATTCTACATACGCGACCAGGACACTATCTATGCTTTCGATGTCAGGCAAAAGAAGTAGTCCGGCGATGGGTATCAGTTAATTGAAGTAACCTTCAACCTTTCGGGTGTTTGTTGTTGAAGAATAAAACACGCCTCCTTCTTATCGCCGCGGTGGCCGTCCTCTATGTGCTGCACCAGGATTTCTGGTTCTGGTACACGGCGCGCATTTTCGGTGTGATTCCCTTTGGCTTCCTCCCCGTCGGGCTCTTTTATCATGCGTGCTTTTCGGTGGCGGCGACGCTTCTGATGTGGTTGCTGGTCAAATATGCCTGGCCGTCTCATCTTGAAGAGCCGATCTCGCAGAGCGAATCCACTAAGGAGGATGAAGCGATTTGATTCCCGCTATCGTCGTCTTTATCTATCTCGCCATCGTCCTTTACATAGGCATCTTCGCTTTCCGGCGCGCGAAGAGCCGGCATGAGGCGGAAGACTATTTTCTGGCGAGCCGCTCGATTGGGCCATTCGTGTTTCTGTTCTCGCTCTTCGGCACGAACATGACTGCCTTTGCCATCCTCGGCTCCTCCGGACATGCTTTTACGAACGGCATCGTCACCTACGGGTTGATGGCATCGTCTTCGAGCCTGATTATTCCGCTGACCATCTTTTTGATTGGCACGCGCGTCTGGGCGCTGGGGAAAAAGTACGGCTTTATGACGCCCGTGCAGATGTTTCGCGACCGCTGGGAGTGCGGGCACATCGGCACTGTCATCTTCGCCGTTCAGGCCGTCCTGCTCGTACCCTACGTTGTCATCGGCATTATGGGCGGCGGCACAACCTTGAGCACCATCAGCGGCGGGTTCGTCCCCTTCTGGTTCGGCGGCGCAATCGTCGCGATGGTCGTCATGAGCTACGTCTTTTTCGGCGGGATGCGCGGCACGGCCTGGGTCAATACGTTTCAAACCATCCTCTTCCTATTGTTCGGAGCAATCGCCATCGTCGTCATCGGCACAGGCATGGGCGGCTTTAGCAGCGCCGTCGAATCGCTCGCGTCTCAGCCAGCGACTTCCACACTCCTGACACGCGAGCGCATCTCGCCTTACTACTTTTTCAGCTATACATTTATTCCGCTCTCCGCGATAGCCTTTCCGCACATCCTGATTTTCTGTCTGACGGCGCGCAAAGTTACTCAGTTCAAAAAAACCGTCATCTTTTATCCGCTCTGTATTATGGCAATCTGGCTGCCCTGCGTCTTTCTGGGCTTGATGGCGAATCGCGTCAATGATCTGCCGCAGATTCGCGCCAAGCAGGAAGCGCGTAAAGTCCTGGCGACTCAGGGACGCACGATGACGCCGGAGGCGCGCGACGAAATGCGGGAAAAAGCTGCCGGAGACGATGTGATTCTACTGCTGCTTGAGCGATACGCGCCGCTCTGGCTGGCCGGGATTTTAGGCGCGGGGATTATGGCGGCGGTGATGGCGAGCGACTCGCAGATTCTCGCGCTCTCGACGATGTTCACGGAGGATGTCTTCGCCTTTTATGGGGGCAAGACTCGTTTCGGCGAACGCGTTCAGGTACAGACAGGAAGAATCTTCGTCGTCCTCTTGACGATCTTCGCTTACGCTGTGGCGTTGCGCGCGCCGGAGACGATTTTCGAGCTTGCCATCCAGTATGCCTTTTCGGGTTACGCGGCGCTGTCGCCGCTTCTGGTCGCAGCCCTCTTCTGGCGCGGAAGCACAAAATGGGGAGCGCTCGCCACTACTGTTTGGACGATCTCGGCCGTCATCGCTGTGGCAATTTATCAGGAGACGGTTCCCGCGCCCGCTCCGGGACAGATGACGATCTCATGGGCCATCGGCGGAACAGAGATACTTTCACGCACACCTGGCGGGACAGCGGTCTTCGGCTTTATGCCCGTCGTGCCGATGGTCATCGTCTCCGCGTTGCTGATGATCCTGTTTTCAAAGCTGACGGCTAAACCCGGAGCAGCTACTTTAGAGAAATACTTTCCCACCATTAAAGAGAACGAAGCAGTAAAGCAAGACGCCCTGGCAGCCTGAACTCTGCACAGTTGCTATCCGAAGCAATAGAGCCGCCCGTCCTGCGCTCCGACGACGATGCGTCCATGTGCGATGGCGGGCGAGGCGGAGACGGGCGCGCCCGCATTAAACTCGCCCAGCTTCGCCCCGCTGTAAAAGTCCAGCTCATAAACACGCCCGTCGTTTGAACCGACGAAGACGCGGCCGCTGGCAAGCGCCGGAGAGGATTCCACGCGGGCACGCGTCGCGAACGTCCAGATGCTTTTGCCTGTACCGGCATTGATGCAGTGAACCAGCTTGTCGCGTCCTCCGACGATGATGCGGCCTTCGACCGCTCCCGCGGACGAATAGTAAGGAAACCTGCGCTGTGGATGTTGATAGCGCCAACTGACGCGCCGCCCTGTAAGGTTCACGCTCAACACTTCATTATCGAATGTTCCGTAGAAGGCATTGCCTCCCATCAACGTGGGTGAAGCGCCCGTGTACGCCCCCGAAGTGACCGTGAAGACCTCTCGACCATCCGCTATGCTCACAGCACGAAAGACCTCATCGCAACCGGCGACGAAGATCATGCCGTTTGAGACCCCACCTGTGCTGTGAACCGGGCCATTGGTCTTTAGTTTCCACAAAAGCTCTCCACTCGTTGCCGTCAGGCAATAGAGATGCTGGTCGTATGATCCTATGAGGACTCTATCGCCGACGATGACAGGCGATGATTTGATTTCGCTTCCCGTCTTAAACGTCCAAAGCGCGCGACCGTCGCGGGCGCTGACGGCATGCAGGATTCCTGAGAGGTCGCCGACATAAACTATTCCGCCACTGACGGCGGGCGATGATTCGCCGATGCCCTCTTTCGCTGCCGCATACTTCCAACGAACTGCGCCACTCTGTAGATCGAGCGCAATCAACTCGCCCCTCTGTGTGCCGACAAAGACAGTTCCATCCGCAATCGCCGCCGAAGACTCTATCCCCTCACCTGCATCGTACGTCCACAACAGCCTGATATTTTTCGGCACATCTGATTTCGATACTCCCGTCAGCAGTTGATTGCCGCGAAACTGCGGCCATGCGTCAGCAGCAGCCCACTGCGCAGATATGGCGCAAGGGAAGAGATACAAAACAAAGAAAAAGAATAGAGATAAAAGGCATGTGTGAAGCGGATGGCCCAAAAACTTTTTATTTCTCATTTTCCTTTCCCCAACCTTCCATGTACACAAGTGAAATTCGCTTTAGTATGCCCACTCGTAAAGCTCCAAAGCTCCCGCCTTGTCGAAAGGGCGGGGATTAAAACGACCCGTCCACTGCTCGGCGGCCTCTTCGGCTAAAACGGCAAGGTCGCTTTTTGAAACTCCAATATTGACAAGCCGCCGCCCAAGACCACCCGCTCTGGCTAATTGCTCCAATCTACGGGCCAACGCTTCGCCCGGCGGCTCACCATTGCCTTCACAGTGCGAAATCCTCACAAGTTCAGCATAACGCTCACCCACAAGCGCGGCGTTCCAGCGCACAACCGACGGCAGGAGCATGGCAATAGCTACGCCGTGAGTCGTACCGTGGCGCGCGGTCAATGGATTGGCGCAGGCGTGCGTTGCGCCGAGCATTGAATTCTCAATCGCGAGGCCCGCGAAATAAGCGCCCAACTGCATTGCGCCCCGCACCTCAAGATCGTATGGCTCCCTCAGCACGCGCTCGTAATTCCCTTCCAGCAGTCGCCACGCCTCGCGTGAAAAAATCTCGGACAAAGCGTTGCGTTTCGTAGTGACGTATGTCTCGACGGCATGTGCGATGGCATCGAAGCCTGCGGCGGCCGTCACGCTGGCGGGCTGAGAAACAGTCAGACGAGGGTCCAAGATCGCCGCGCGGAATGCCGCCTGTGGGTCGCCGCAGGCCATCTTCGTATGAGTACGCGCGTCTGAGATGAGCGCGTAAGACTGCGCTTCGCTTCCTGTCCCGGCGGTCGTCGGAATTCCTATCATCGGCAGCAAAGGGGTTGTAGCCTTGCCGTACCCACGAAAGTCTTCCACACGCCCGCCGTTTGTAAGCAGAAAGTTGATGCCCTTAGCGCAATCCAGAGAGCTTCCGCCGCCGAGACCGATGATCGAATCAACATTGAGCGGCGCGGCGAAGCGGCGACCGGCCTCGATCATCTCCGTATCCGGGTTCACGTCGAAATCGTGGAAAGCAAAAACCTTGACACCCGCATTCATCAACAGTTCGGACGCTTGTTCGACGTAACCGGCGGCGACAAGCCCGTGATCTGCCACTAACAGCGTGCGACTGAAATTCAACTCGCGCGCCAGAGCGCCTAAACGATCAAGCGCGCCGCTGCCAAAGAGGACACGTGTACGGAATTGAAAATCGAAAGACTCCATCACACGATTGTCTCTTTTAATCAGTTTTCTTCGGCCTTGAAGTGGCGCGCTCGGCGATGGCGTAAAGGTAATTCTGCGAGCGCAGGATGATGATTCCGTCAGAGATGGCGGGCGTTGACATTAAAGCTTCACCCATCGAATTCGTCGCCAGCAACTCAAACTTTGGCCCGGCCCTGACGACAAAGACCTCGCCGTCTTCGCTCGATAGGTACAGTTTTCCATCAGCCGCCACGGGCGAGGCGCTAAATGAGCTGGGAAGACGTTCCTGGTAGATGCGTTCGCCCGTCCTGGCATTGTAGGCGGTCAGGACTCCGTTGTCGGCTGAGATATAAAGATAGTCGCCGTAGATAAGCGGCGTTCCCGTATAAGAGCTTCCGCGACCGAGCCGCCAGGCTAAATATTGATTCGTCTCTTCTCCATTTTTCAAAGAGATGTCGCCGCTCGCGCCGGGACGAAAAGCATAGATGGGACTGCCCGCCGGATTACCGCCCGTGACGTAGATCAGATTATGCGCGATAACGGGAGCGGGCATTTTTACTTGTATGTCGTTTTGCGAGAATCGCCACAGCTCTTTTCCCGTCAGGGGATCATAGCTGCGCAGGTAGCGGCCCGCGTCGCTGATTAACTCCGTGCGAGTCTTACTTTCATAAATGACGGGAGTGCCCCAGCTCGGCAGCTCTCCGCGCTCGACGCGCCAGACCTGTTTTCCATCTCGCAGATTGTAAGCGGCGATGAAAGACTGCTTATGGCCGTCCGCTTGAACGATGACCATGTTCTTGTAAATAATGGGCGAGCTGGAATGTCCCCACTCGGAGTCCGGCATGCCGTAATATCCCGGATTGAGAATCCCCAAATCCTGTTTCCATAGGAGCTTGCCATTCATGTCGTAGCAGGCCAATCCTTCCGAGCCGAAAAGCGCCACGACATACTTGCCATCGGTCGCGGGAGTGGCGTTGGCCTGTGTGGCTTTGATGTGCCGCTTCGCCCTCGGCACACCTTCATAGGCCGTTTTCTCCCAGATGATGCGCCCAGTCTTTTTGTCTATGGAGTAGATTCGCCAAGCGTGCTTCGCAGCATCGTTGGCGAGACCTATACCCCGGTCTTTGGCTTTGAAGTTGGCGTTCGTCTCGCCAATGGCAGTAATAACGAAGACGCGATTGCCCCAGACAATAGGGCTCGCGTGCGAGAGGCCGGGAACGGGAGTTTTCCAGACAATGTTCTCGGATTTCTCCAGGCTCCAGCTTGTCGGCGTCCTATGACCATCCGACACGCCCGAAGCATTATTGCCCCGAAACGAGGGCCAGTTTTGCGCCTGCGCCGTCGTAGCAGCGACAAAGAAAAGAGAGAGACCGAAGAGTGCAAGAATACGTTTCATCGTTCTTCACCGTGACAAATTATTTCGGAGTAGTGGGGGCAGTGGCCTTCGGAGGCGCAGCCGTGTTGACAGCCAGAGCGAAAAGCTGGTTGCGATTGGTGATAAAAAGTGCGCCGTTGGCCGGAATGGGCGTGCTGTAAACACTGCTTCCCATGTTCATCTCCGCCAGCACTTTCTTCTCTTTGCCGGCCTGCATTATGACGACATCGCCGTCCTCGTCGCCCAGATATAGCTTGCCGTCAATAAGCATGGGCGAGCCCCACACGGCGGCAAACATGTCGTGCGTCCAGTACGCCTGTCCGGTCTTTGCATCCAGGCAGTGCAGGAAGCCTGAGAAGTCCGGCTGGTAAACTAAACCGTCACGGATCGCCGGAGTCGAGATCGAGCGACGTATCTTGTCGTACTGCCAGATGAGGCCGGTCTTGGTGATGTCGCCCCGTTTGGTGGCGTCAATGCAGTACATATGGCCGACGCCTTCGCCGTGCTCAGGATCCTGGCCGTTGGCGAGATAAACTTTGTCTTCGTAGATGACAGGCGTCGAGATAATTTCGTTACGCGTCTTGGGCCAGACGGAATCCTTAGGGTTCGTGTCAAACTCCCAGAGCTTTTTCCCCGTCATGGCTTCGTAGCCGCGCACCCATCCGTCGCCCTGTCCCATAATAACCATGTCCACTCCGCCAATCTTGCCCACCGTCGGCGTAGACCACTGGCCATGAAGGATGCGGTCGCCCGGAGAGTTATCTTCCCAGACAAGCTTGCCTGTCTTTTTGTTGATGGCGATGATGGCCGGAGCCTTCGGCGAAGGTATGTTGACGTGGCTATCGTCCTGCCCGTTTGATGTGCTGACGAACAACAGATCACCGTACGAGACTGGGGAAGAGTTGGCGAGGTTGTGCGGGTACGCGCCGACCTCTTCCATCATGTCGTACTTCCAGACGACATCCCCGTTGAGATCGCCCGTCAACTTCTCATCCGTCACGGGGCCGTCGTTCTCCTTATCGCGAAAACCCTGCGCGTCGGCGCAAACAAGCTCGGCGCGATTCGAGACGTAATAGACTCGATCACCTTCGACCAGAGGCGAGGAGGCGATGCCCTGAAACGGCCAGTCGTTGACGCGGCCTGCGGCCAGCTTGTCATGTACCATCTGCCACATAAAGGTTCCGTCCGACTCTTTGAAAGCCATCAGGATGCCTTTATCGCCCGTCACCTTCGGATCGCGCTTGCCCTCATTATTCGTTCCGACGAAAACGAGCCCGCCTGCCACCGTGATATTGCCGTAGGTTTGCGACCCCAGCTCCGCCACCCATTTAACGTTCGTCTTTTTCTGAACGTCCCAGCTTGTTGGTAACCCCTTCATATTCGAGGTCATGTTGCGGTCGGGCGTGCCGCCCCACATGGGCCAATCGCCCGTGCCCGGATCAGACGCCTTGACGGCGAAGGCAAAAGGCAAAAGGTATAAGGCAGAAAGCAGCAGGCATGAGGATACGACGGCCAACACCCACCCACGCATTACGACTTTGGCCTTCAGTCGGCTGAATACTGAATACTGATTACTGATTACTGTTTTTTTCATTTATTAGGATACACCTTCAAGTTATCGAAAAAGATTTCCGCCAGGGCGCTGGCAAAAATGCCTGGACTTCCCTGCCGGTTTGGAATCTGGTCAACACGCTCGATCATCCATGCAGCAGGCTCCGCTTCGCCGACGGCCCAGGCCTTGCCACGCGCACGGACTTTGCCGTCGGGCAGATTTTCGACCTGAAGCTTCATGCGATACCAGGTCTCGGCCTTCCACGTGAAAGGCACTGAAGCGGTGCGCGCCACTTCGGGCTGCCACGGCGCGATCTCAAGCTTCTGCGCATTGCCGAAGAGGACGAGTGCGTACCTTTGCGCGATGACGCCTGCATCACCCCTCTGCCTTCGTTTCTCCGTCGCGCGCACGTCAACCTCTATGGTGTAGTTGGCCCAGCCCACAGGCCCCATAAACGAGCGCGCGCGCGTCATCAGCGACGAGCCTTCTGTCGTTTTCACCAGCACACGGTTTCCGTCCATTTCGCGTATGGCGTATTTGCCGGTCGCGTTGACCCAGTGCGCAGGTATTTTATCGCCCACAGCCAGGGCGTCGAAGTTCTCAGTCCACGGCAGAGGCGGCACAACGCGCACGCGCGCCGCACCCGCCACTTGCCCGACTGTTGCCTTGACCTGTCCGGCCTGCGCTACCATTTCCGCAGGCGCGGTAAATTTCCCCTTCGCCACTTCGCCGCCAAGCCCGTCGAGCGACCATGCGGCGCTCGATTCCTCGCGTATAAAACGACCACGATCATCGAAGAGACGCACGCGAAAGCTCGCGCTCTCGCCGGGCTTCAGCATCAACTCAGTAGGCACGACCTGAACATGCGCGACCACAGCATCAACGGGCGCGCGTTCCGTCGCTGTATTCGCGGCAGTTGCCGCAGCGCTGCCGCCTCCCTTTTTACCGATGCAATAAAGAGCGTTGTCCGTAGCAAAAAAAACTCGCCCGTTCGAGACGGCAGCCGAGCCGATGATCGCTTCCGGCAACGCCTCCGTGCCGAGTTGATCCTCGTCCAGAATCTCGCAGCCCGCAGCAGTCGGCTTAAGGATAAAGAACTTTCCGTTCTCCGTGCCCACATAAAGCTTGCCGTCGGCGAGGACGGGTGAAGCCCTTTGAATCGTGCCGAGATTTTTCAGCCAGAGTTGTTTGCCCGTGGCCGTATCGAAGGCCGCCAGATTAGCGCCGTTATCAATCTGGTAGAAACGATCCCCGTCAATCACGGGAGAAGAGAAACCGCCCTGCCATCCCTTGACCGCCCACTTGATCTGCTCTTTTCCGATAGTGCCACGGGCCGAAGCATCCACGGCGGCGACCATGCCCATCTCGCTCGAATCCAGATTCTCTTCGCTGTGTGTGAGGATGGCGGTCGTGCCCTTGAGGACGACGCCAGTGTTAAGGCCGCGCTTACTAAACTCATACTTCCAGACAAGCTCGCCCGTCTGCGGTTTCAACGCATGAAAGTGACCATCGCTTCCTCCCTGAATAAGAAGGCGCGTGCCACCCACATCGGCGACGATGGGCGGAGCATAGGTCGTATCGTAAGGACGTATGTTAGGAGAGCTGACCCACATGGTTTCGCCCGTCTTTTTATCAAACGCCATAAAGCGGTGCGCTCCGCGCGATTGATCTCCCCACCCGCAGGTCACGCCGGAGACGATCAACAGGTCACCCACGATGATCGGAGAGACCGTGCGACCGCCGTGTGTCGTCAGAAGTCCGAAGTCTTCGCCGAGCGAGCGCTCCCACAGAAGCTTTCCGTCCTTCGATAAAGAGAGAAGTGTGCCGCCTCCGCCTAAAACATAAACGACGCCTGAAGCGGAATCGCCCACAGGCGAGGCCCAGCCCACGCGATGCGGCGGCACGTCCGACAGGTAGATGTTGAAGCGATGCTCCCAGAGCAT
>JBKKAL010000274.1:0-5455 GCA_046714695.1 Pyrinomonadaceae bacterium | reverse complement strand
GCAATGCACAATCCGCTCTTCGCAATTATTTTGTCGCTTCTTCGATAGCTCGCCAAACTTTGTCGCGTCCCTGTCCGGTCGTGGCCGAATAAGCTATTACTTGCTCGGCATCAAGCCCGCGCTTAATCCGCTCAAAATTCTTACGCAACTCGTTGTTCGAGAGCTTGTCGGATTTCGTGGCAACTACAATGCGGGGCTTCGCATGAGCAGCAAGCCACTCATTGAGCTGCAAATCCAATGTCGTGGGTTCGTGACGCGAATCTACGATCTGAATTGATAACACAAGCCCTAGGCGCTTGGCAAGGTAGTTTGTCGCCATCTCGCCCCAGGTGGATCGCACATTTTTCGGGACGCGCGCAAAACCGTAGCCGGGAAGGTCAACGAAACGGAAACGATTATTGATCAGAAAAAAATTCAGGGCCTGTGTGCGTCCCGGCGTCCTGGAAGTACGCGCCAGCCCCCGCACGTTCAAGAGCGAGTTGATGAGACTCGATTTGCCGACATTCGAGCGGCCCAGAAACGAAATCTCCGGCAAGGGGTCGCGCGGCCAATGCTCTTCGGCAAACGCACTCTTAACAAATTCTGCGCTCGTAACTTTCATAAGGGATGAGGGACGAGGGATGAGGGATGCGGGATTAAATCACTGCTCAAGTGAATCAATCACTCAAACCTTTTCATCCCTCGTCCCTCATCCTTCATCCCTTCGCTGCTGCCTCTGAGCGCCCCGCCGTAATCATCTTGATGCGTTCGCGCACGACCGCTAAACGCTCTTTCGCGTCCGGCGTGCGCATTATCAATTTTTCAAGATGCTGCATGCTTTGCGGCGAGTTGAATTTCTCGCGCGCCTCTTTGAGGAACGGCTCGATCTTGGCGAAGACGACCATCTGCTCGCCGTTCGCATCGTTGAACATCTGTTCATCTATCGCGCCGTTGTTGACCAGGGAGGCAGCCATCTCCCAGTATGAAGTCACCATACGGTAGTAGGCGCTATGCTCGCCCATCACCGCGTCAATGATGTCCTGGAGACTGCCCGGATTAAACTCCGCGATGTACCATGATCTCGCCTTACGCATCACCTCTTCGCGCCTGAGTTCATATAGCCTGAGAATCAAATTCGCATCTTCTTGCTTACTCATGTTTGTCTCTCCTGTTTACAGGCGTGTGCCTGGCTGGCCTGGTTGCAGGCCAAATAGCACCGCCGCTTTTGTTTGTTTCGTTTTTGTGAATGATATTACTGCCTGTGCCGGACGGCAATCCGAGCGAGGGAATTCTGTTTTTGAAGCGGCGAGTTGCCGTGTGCGCCCTTGTCTGCCACTGGCAACCCGGCCGCTTCTCTTCTCGGTCTATTCGGCGATGGTCTGGACGCCGTGTGTCGGCGGCTCCGTTGTCCACAGTGGAGGCGTCTTGGCGTCCTCTGTCCCGGCTCCCGCATCCGTCGGGCATGCATCTTCGAGCGCGAGCGCCAGCACCTCATCAATCGTCTCGATCAGGTGAACGTCGATCACCGCGCGCACTTCTTCCGGGACTTCAATCAAATCCTTCTCGTTGTCCTTCGGCAGAAGAATGGTGCTGATGCCGAAGCGGTGCGCGGCCATCAGTTTTTCTTTGACGCCGCCGATGGGCAACACCTTGCCGCGCAGGGTGATCTCGCCTGTCATCGCGACGTTCCGGCGCACGGGCACGCGCATCAGCGCCGAGACCATCGCGGTTGCCAATGTGATACCCGCCGAAGGGCCGTCCTTCGGGATAGCGCCTTCGGGGATGTGTATGTGTAGGTCGCGCTTGCGTATAAAATCGAGGCTCATGCCGAGGCGTTCGGCGCGCGCTTTGATGCAAGTCAGTGCGGCCTGCGCAGATTCCTGCATTACGTCGCCAAGTTTGCCCGTCAGTCTCACGCCCCCGCGACCGTTCGTGAGCGTGGCTTCGATCTGCAAAACCTCGCCGCCGATCTCCGTCCAGGCCAATCCGGTCGCCAGCCCGATCTCGCTTTCCGCGGCGATGCCCTGTTGACGGAAGCGTACGGGGCCGAGCATTTCACGCACGCGCTCCGCCGTCACCACATCTTTGAAAATCTCCCCGCCACTCTGTGAGACAAGCTTGCGAGCGACTTTACGCATGCATGAGCCGATCTCTCGCTCTGTGTTGCGCACACCTGCCTCGCGCGTGTAGTGGCGTATGATTTCAAGCAGACCCTCTTCGGTAAACTCCACCTGCTCGGCCTTGAGGCCGTTGGCCTCGGCCTGCTTCGGCACTAGATGTTGCTTTGCGATCTCAAGTTTCTCGCGCTCTGTGTAGCCCGATAGACGTATGATCTCAAGGCGATCTTGGAGCGGTGGCGGGATCGTATGCAACACATTCGCCGTCGCGATAAAGAAGACTCGCGAGAGATCGTATTCGATGTCCAGGTAGTGATCCTGAAACGTATTGTTCTGCTCAGGATCAAGGACTTCAAGAAGCGCCGACGAGGGATCGCCGCGAAAATCCGCGCCGAGCTTGTCAACTTCGTCGAGCAGTATCAGCGGGTTGACCGTTCCGGCCTTCTTCATCATTTGAATGATCTGGCCGGGGAGCGCGCCGATGTAGGTGCGGCGGTGGCCGCGAATCTCAGCCTCGTCGCGCACGCCGCCCAAAGAGAGGCGCACAAACTTTCTTCCCGTAGCACGCGCGATGGATTTGCCTAAAGAAGTCTTGCCGACCCCCGGCGGGCCGACGAAGCAGAGGATAGAGCCCTTCGGATTCTTGACCAGTTGGCGCACGGCCAGGTATTCGAGGATACGATCCTTGACCTTTTCCAGACCGAAGTGGTCTTCGTTCAATACCTCTTCGGCCTTTCCGAGGTCTTTGATCTCTTTGGATTTTTGTTTCCAGGGCACATTCAAGAGCCAGTCAATGTATGTGCGCGAGACAGTGCCCTCGGCCGACATCGGCGGCATGGCTTCCAGGCGATGCAATTCCTGCATGGCCTTCTCTTTCGCCTCGTCCGACATCCCGGCCTCTTCGATCTTCTTCTTTATATCTTCAAGCTCGGCCTTTTCGTCCTTGCGGCCAAGCTCTTTGTGGATCGCCTTGATCTGCTCGTTGAGGTAATACTCCTTCTGTGCCTTCTCCATCTGCCGTTTGACGCGCGTCTGGATGGTGCGATCAAGCTGGCGCTTCTCCAACTCCGCCTCCAGCAACTCTATGAGACGCGAAAGGCGCGCCTGCGTCGAGAAGATTTCCAGGAGTCCCTGCTTATCCTCGACCGAGATACGCAGTTGCGAGGCGAGCGCATCGGACATGTGCGATGCGTCCTGGTTGCGCAGAGCTGTTTGCAGCGCGTCCGTTTGCGCATCGGGCGCTAAACGCAAGTGTTGCTCGACCAGTTGGTTGATGCGCGCCACGAGCGCTTCCATCTGCGCGCCCGTTTCGCTTGCCACGGGAGCGCGGCGCACAAGGGCCGTAAACGCTCCGTTATTATTTTCGACGCGCACGGTTGTCGCTCGCTCGCGTCCCTCGACGACGACCTTGATCTGCCCGTTCTCCTGTCGCTGCGATTGAAGAATGCGGCCCAGAGTTCCGACGCCGTAAATCTGTTCCGGCGCGGGCTCGTCCACGGTCGCATCATGCTGCGTGGCGAGAAAGATGGTGCGATCACCGGAGGCGAGCGCTTCTTCCAGAGCGCGGATCGACCCGGGGCGTCCGATCTTGAAGGCGACTTTGGTGTAGGGAAATATCACCACATCGCGGATCGGCACCATCGGGTAACGGGCTATATCTAAAGGGGTGTGGTCTGAATATTCTTCCATAACTTGATTTTAACTCCGCCTATTCCTGAGGCTCATAACTTGCGAAGAAGGGCGAGCCGCCTTAAGTGCCACTCGCCCTATTCTGAGCAGATTCGATTGTAGACCACAGAGAAGGTAAAAGTAAAAAGGTAAAAGGAAAAAGCAAGGCCGAAAACCAGCCTTTGATGGCTTTTCCCCTTTACCTTTTGTCTTTCTTACTTTGCTCAGGCCGCAGCGTCGTCCACGCCCGTTAAGCTTTCGCCAGGGATGGCGCGGCGGCGTTCGACCATCTCGCTCGTGATGACGAACTCCTTGATGCGCTTCTGCGAGGGCAGCGTGTACATCGCGTCCAGGAGCAGTTCTTCGAGGATCATCATCAGCCCGCGCGCTCCCACTTTGCGCTCGACCGCCTGTCGCGCGACCGACTTCAGAGCATCGTCCGTAAATTTGAGCTTGACGTTATCGAAATCGAATCTTTTCTGATACTGCTTGACGAGCGCGTTCTTCGGCTCAGTCAGAATCTTGATCAGCGCGCCCTCGTCCAACTCGTGCAGCGCGCCGCACACTGGAAGACGCCCGACGAACTCCGGGATCAGTCCGTAGCGGACGAGGTCTTCGGGCTGAACAGCCGAGAGCGCCTCGGCATGACGGTGCGCGCCAGACCTGACCTCTGCCTGAAAGCCCATAGACTTATTTCGCAGACGGCGTTCTACGACCTTCTCCAAACCGACAAACGCGCCGCCGCAGATAAAGAGAATGTTGGTCGTGTCAACCGGGAAGAACTCCTGGTGCGGATGCTTGCGCCCTCCCTGTGGCGGGACGTTGGCGACCGTGCCTTCGAGAATCTTCAGGAGCGCCTGCTGCACGCCCTCACCGCTAACGTCGCGCGTGATCGAAGGGTTCTCGTCCTTGCGACAGATTTTGTCAACTTCGTCAATGTAGATGATGCCCTGCTGCGCGCGCTCGACATCGCCGTTGGCGGCCTGCAAGAGTTTGAGAATAATATTCTCGACATCCTCGCCGACGTAGCCAGCTTCCGTCAGGGTCGTCGCATCAACGATGGTAAAGGGAACTGAGAGCATGCGCGCCAGCGTCTGGGCCAGAAGCGTCTTGCCTGTCCCCGTCGGCCCGATCAGAAGGATATTCGATTTTTGAATCTCGACATCCGTGCGGCGGCGTGCCAGCTCGATCCGCTTGTAGTGTTGATAGACGGCGACGGCGAGACGCTTTTTCGTCTCCTCCTGTCCGATCACGTATTCGTCAAGAAAGCTTTTGATCTCGTTCGGTTTGGGTAGGGGCGGGCGAGTGGCAACGGATTCGGCCTGCTGGTCATCGGTAATGATCTCATTGCAGATGTCTATGCATTCGTTACAAATGTAGACAGTGGGCCCAGAGATGAGCTTTTTGACTTCGTTCTGCGACTTGCCGAAAAACGAGCAGAGGAGCGTGTCATCGGTTCGTCTTACCATAGGCGTCTGGGGAACTCCCTTTGGATTGGTTTGGGCGTCGCTTTATTCGGGGAAAGGCGTAGGCGCGCTACTGATGATAAGTTATAGGTGATAAGTGATAGGTGGAAAGATAACCGATTTATCTTTCACCATCACTTATCACCTATCACTCATAACTTATCACCTATCACTCCTCATTCGCGGTGCGCGATCACCTCATCGATCAGACCGTACTCCTTGGCC
>JBKKAL010000273.1:0-3232 GCA_046714695.1 Pyrinomonadaceae bacterium | reverse complement strand
CAACTCGCCGACGGCTACCGCATCGCACGTCGTTCCTTCTACATGGGACGCTGGATTCGCGGCGGCGGCTGGTATCCAGATCACCAGTTGCGTCTTTATAAAAGGTCGCGCGGGCGCTGGGAGGGACCCTTTATTCACGAGTCAGTAAAGATGCCGGATGGGGCAAGGGTGGAAACTCTGGAAGGTGACATTCTGCACTACAGCGTGCGCTGCGTCGCGGAACATCATCGCATGATCGGTGAGCGGTATGCCCCGCTGGCCGCGCGCCAGATGTTTGAAGAGGGCCGCCGCACCACTCACGCACGCATCGCGACGGCTGGCCCGGCTGCCTTTGTGCGCGCCTTTTTCCTCAAGGGCGGATTTCGCGATGGGCTGGCCGGATACGCAATCGCCCGCTTCGCCGCTCATCACGCCTTTCTCAAACATCTACTGCTCTGGGAGATGCAGAAAAGCAGTGATAAGTGATTGGAGTGGGAACTGTTTCTCGATTCTTATTCGGTAGTGATTTTTAGATCGGAAGCGGGGAGCAATGTGCGCGGTGTGTGGGCACTGACGGGGCGCGGCGTGGCCTGTGCTTTGATCGCATCGGCGAGAAGTTGATCCTCCATCTGACTGTGATCCGAGATGCGATTTCCTTGATCGAGGATTGTGAAGAGAATAATTCCCGCATCCTGCGTATAAACGAGACCCGCGAGACTCGTCATACCACCGTCCACCTCGGAGGTTAGCGTGCCGGTTTTTCCGACGACCGCGCCCTCCAGACCTGTTCCGCCAAGCCTGCGCCTGAGCGTGCCGGCATCGTCGCTCGCCACCGGCATGATATCGGTTGGCTCTAACCCTTGCCGACTGGTCTCTTCGACGAGCGCGCGAATCACCTTAATGAGCCCGCGCGCAGTCATCCGATTATGCTCACGCCCGGAAACACGCTCGATTGCGACTTCGCCTGGCGGAAGCCGTAGGTCTGCGGTGAGAAACTGCTGGACGCCTGCGGGGCCGCCAACGAGATTCCCGATTCGCTCCGCGACGAAGTTACTTGAGCGCGCATTCATGTAGAGCAACATGTCACGCAAAGCATATGAATTAAAACTAAAGAGCAAGTGCCCCGCCGGGGGCTGATCCGATACTTCCGTCTGCGATTGATTGAGATTGAGAGCCTTACCTAAGCGCTCGGCGGACTCATCGGCCGACTCGCTGAAGTTGAAACAGAAATCGGGCGAAACGATCAGGCCCTCGCTCACGCGCTTGATGCCACGCGACTGTAGCTCTCTGGCGATAAGATTTGCCCCGATGTCACCAAACGTCGGGTCTGACCCGGCGATGTGGAGACGGCCGCGCAGCAGACCCGTCCGATCAATCTCGCCGTCGGCATACACGCGTATTTGAAAGCGATAATCCGCGCCAAGCTTTTTGAGGGCGATAAGGGATGTGGCAAGCTTGATGAGCGAAGCCGGGTTGAAGGTCTCGTCCACGTTATGCGAAGCGAACAGGCGATCACCGGCGAGATTCTCGATCATGACACCGTGCGTCTCCGGCTGCTCTCCGCGCTCTGCATACCACATCGCGACATCGAAGTGCGGCTCGGCGCTCGAAGGCTTCGGCGCGGGCTGCTGTGGGGCCTCGTTTTGTTCGTGGGTGAAACGAGAGACGACCTGAGTGATCTGATTTCGAGCCAGCGAATACGGGATCAGACTGAGGACGAGGATGATAGTGATGCCGATGATGAGCATGACTATGATTGGTTGGCGACGATTCAAACCTTCTCTTCCCTTTTCATCCATTTCATTTATATCTTTCGCAAACAGACACGAAAGCCGTATCATGCTTAAAGGTCATTGCGCGCGTCAAGTCGGACGGGGCTGAAAAGAAGAGGACGCCGAGGCCATCAAAGCCGTTTGAATTCCCGGTTAACGTTTTGTGCTCGTCCGTCTGTCCTGATCCAAGGCGCAGAACGGCTATTAATCCAGATTACCGCATGAGCCTTTTTTACAACCTCTTTCTACCCGAAGCAACGCTGGGGTTACCGCTTCCGCTGGCATGCGCTTTCATCACCGCTTTGGGCGCGATTATCGGAAGCTTTCTCAACGTCGTCATTCATCGCCTGCCGCGCGAAGAATCAATCGTCTTTCCCAATTCACGCTGCCCTTCATGCGGAACGGCTATCCGTGCCTACGATAATATTCCGGTCGTCAGTTACCTCGTTCTGCGTGGTCGCTGTCGAGAATGCAGCGCGCCGATCTCCGCTCGTTACCCGGCAGTGGAGGCTTTCACGGCGCTGCTCTATCTGGCCGTTTTCTTTTTGGATGGAGCAACATTCGCGCTTCCCTTCGATCTCGTTTTCGTCACTGCTCTCGTCGCGCTTATCTTTATTGACGCGGAGCATATGATCCTGCCGAATGCGATCACGTATCCGGGTTTAGTGTTTGTGCTCGTCGCCCGCGTCTTGATTCCGCTCCTTATGGGGAGGCCCTTTTTCGATGATCTGGAAGCGCAGATGACGGGCGCTCCGCCAGATTGGCCCATGTGGGCTGCTTCGCTTGTGGGCGCGGGCCTTGGCGCGCTCGCGGGCGGCGGATCACTATGGCTGATGGGATGGCTGTGGGAGCGCCTGCGGGGCGTCGAGGCGATGGGCCTTGGTGATGTCAAGATGATGTTTATGGTCGGCGCTTATCTGGGGTGGCGGCTGACGACGGTCACGATCTTTCTGGCCGTGCTGACGGGTTCCCTGGTAGGGATTGCGCTCATGCTGCGGCGCGGTGAGAAAGATATGCAGATGCTTCTCCCCTTCGGCATCTTCCTCGGCTCAGGGGCGATCATTTCTCTGCTCGTCGGCCGTTACATCGTCGCATGGTACGCCGCCCAGTTTGGAATACAGTGACGAGTGACAAATGACAAGTTTAAAGACCTAAAAAATTTGCTGGGGCTCGTCACTTTTCAATCGTAAATTGTCGCTGCTTTCTTATGTTTCCGCGTTATAGAAGTCGTGTGAAGTTGGTGCTGGCGACGGTTGCCGGTCTTTTTTTGCTGGCCAATCTATTCGCTGTCCTGCTGATTGCGCGTGCGCCCGCTGCTTCGACAGTGCGTGGGCCAATGCTGCTCACCATCCTGGTCGTCACATTGCTCGTGAGCCTGCTCTGTCTGGTGTTGCTGTTGCGTTGGTTACTGCGCCCGTACCGGCAGCTCGTGGGCGAAGCCGAGAGGGCTCCTGTGGCCGCGCGCTCAGGCAAGGCGCGCG
>JBKKAL010000272.1:0-3561 GCA_046714695.1 Pyrinomonadaceae bacterium | reverse complement strand
GACTCCCTCTCGGCGCTTTGCCGACGGCAGTACGCACGCCAGCGACGATCACAGCTTCTCTCATGCTGAACCTTTCTTTGTTTGCCTATCAACTCCGATTAGAAACGCCTTTTCCATTAAGCCATCACGATTCAATCTGCAATCGCGCCGGGCTTGCCCGCATGCTCTCGAACAACGCCTCGCGCTTCCCCGCTCATGACCTCTTTGCCGTGCTGGTTGCGACAAATCCATGATGACTTTAACTGTCTGTATTCAGCAGTGTCGTTAAGCTCTAAAATTGTCACCTCGCAGCGCACTGTATCACCGCTGAAG
Organism: Pyrinomonadaceae bacterium; assembly: GCA_046714695.1. Taxonomy (GTDB): domain Bacteria; phylum Acidobacteriota; class Blastocatellia; order Pyrinomonadales; family Pyrinomonadaceae; genus DASQYE01. The sequence goes on along the minus strand of JBKKAL010000272.1, from coordinate 3,249 downwards.
ACGGGACGGTGAAACCGAAAGGTCATCTCACGCGCGATAAAGTTGATGTCGCCGCCGATCTTGGTCGGCAGCGTCGCGGTGAGCAGTCCATGCACCATGAGCCTGCCCTTCTCGTCCGGCTGAAGATGATGTGTTCCTTCGTCGCCGGAAAATACGCTGAATTCCCGCACATCGTCTTCCGTAAAGGAGCGCTCCCACGTTACTACGTCGCCGACTTTCATCCTTCTCACCCTGATCTGTAAATTTTCGATTGTAACGACTGACCTCACTCCTTACCCCGCGCGAAACAACATGCAGGTCGCCGTGCCGTGCGCGTAAAGTTTACCGCTCTCGTCAATTATTCTTCCTTCGGCAGTGGCGACGCGCCCGCCGACGTGAATCACGCCTGCCTCGCAACGTACCTCGCCCGTCTCGCGCCGCATCGGGCGGACGAAGTTTATCTTCATCTCCAGCGTAGTGAAGATTCTGCCCGGAGGCATCATCGTGTTGATAGCGCAGCCCGTGGCAGTATCAAGCAAGGTTGCGGCGAGGCCGCCATGCGCGATGCCGAGCCCGTTGTAGTGACGCTCGTCCAGCTTGACTGTAAAAACGGCACGCCCTTCGCTTACTTCGACCAGCCTGAAATTCAACAACTGGGTCATCCCGGAAGGGGGCAATTCGCCCCCCATCAATTTCCGCATGTACTCAAGCCCGCTCAACCTGAGCCGGGCTTCATTCCTGGTCTGGGGCGCTTCATTATTGACTGTGCTTGTCATCCGTTTTATCCGCGTGAGCAAACTCTCTTGAATTAATTTCGCAAAGGCTTGCCGGTCGTCAGCATGTGTTTGATGCGTTCTAAAGTTTTCGGCTCGCCGCACAGAGAGACAAACGCCTCGCGTTCTAGATCAAGGAAATACTGCTCGTCCACCCACTGCCCCGAAGAAAGCTCGCCGCCCGTTAGGACGTACGCGACCTTGCTGCTGACATGCAAGTCGTACTCGCTCATGTAGCCGCCCTGCTGCATAACGTAAAGACCTGCACGAAGCGCCGCGAGCGCGTCGCGCCCGGCCGCATAACAGTTCTGGCCGCGTGCGGGCGCACTGTAACCCGCTTCGGCGAGATCGATCACGTGTCTCTTGGCTTCACCGATTTGATAATCCCGGTTCATCACAATTTCATCGCCCTGGTTGAGAAAACCAAATTGACGCGCTTCGGCTGCGCTCGTCGAGACTTTGGCAGTGGCGATGGTCTGAAGCGCCTGCTGTAGAAACGGCAACGGGTCTGCGTTCGTCATTTGCATTGGCGGCGAGACGATACGGCGCACTATCTCCTTACAACCGCCCGCGCCGGGAATAAGCCCGACGCCGACCTCCACCAATCCCATGTATGTTTCCGCCGCCGCCACCGTTCGCGCTCCGGCCATGGAGACTTCGCAGCCTCCGCCGAGCGTGCGTCCAAAGGGCGCGGTTACGACCGGCTTGGAGCAAAAGCGCACGGCCATCAGCGCGTCCTGCATCTCTTTGACTCCGCGCTCGATTGCCGTGAATCCTCCCGCGTCGAGGCCGCCACTGATATTCGCGCCGACGGAAAAATCCGCGCCCTCGTTGCCGATAACCATCCCGCGCCAGTCTTTCGACTCAACCTCGGCGACCGCCTCGCGCAGCATATTCTTTATGTCTTCGTCGAGCGTGTTCATCTTGGTGTGAAACTCAAGACAGACCACGCCGTCGCCCAAATTAATCAGGCTCGCACCCTTGTTCTCACGCACCACTCGCCCGGCCGCCTTCAGACTACGCAGCTCAATCTTGCGCTCGTCAAGAGCTTCGGCAATGTAAGTCTTGCGCGCCTGATCGTAATAGCTCAGCAGCCCGTCCTGCGAACGGTAAAAAGTTTCGTTCCCGACGTCGAGCATCTCTTTGACCCACGGCGCGACCTCTAAGCCGTTTGCTTCCATCTCACGGGCAGTCTCGCTGACGCCGAGCGCGTCCCACAACTCGAACGGCCCCAGCTCATGCGCGTAGCCCCAGCGCATAGCCTTGTCCACGTTGATGATTTGATCAGTTATTTCTGGCACGCGCCGCGCGGCGTACGCCAGAGTGTGATAGACCGCTTGACGCGTGAGCGCGCCCGCCCTGTCGTCCTGCGCCAGCATGAACGCGAGGCGCTCGGCAAGAGGCTTGATCTTCAAAGCTTCCTTGATGGACGGGATGTCTGGCTCGCGCCGCTCGCGATATTCCATCGTCTCAAGATCGAGTGTGAGGATGTCGCCCTTCGTGCCCTTCGGCGGCTTTTTGTAAAAACCCTGTCCTGTCTTGTCGCCGCGCCGCCCGCGCTCCATCTGCGTCGTCTGCAGCGTGCCGAGATTCTGGTTACGTAGGACTTCGCGCGATTCGTCCTTCTCGATTGCTCCATAAAGGTTTTGGCCGACCGCATTGGAGACATCGAGACCGACTAAATCCAGCATGCGAAACAGAGAGGTCTTGGGGCGACCGATGAGCGGACTTATGATGGCGTCCGTTTCTTCGATGGTGTATTTATTGTCCAGCACGTAGCCGAGGGTTGAAGCTCCCATAACAGAGCCGAAGCGATTGGCGATAAAATTCGGCGTATCCTTGCAGATGACCACGCCTTTGCCCAGCCGCCGCTCGGCAAAGTCAGTCATAAACTCCGTAACACCCGGCTTCGTCTCCTCAGTCGGGATAATTTCGAGTAGTTTCATATAGCGCGGCGGGTTAAAAAAGTGAGTGCCGAGAAAATGCGCTTTGAAATTGGCGGACGTATGAGCGGCGATTGACGCGATTGGTATTCCGGAAGTATTGCTTGAGACGATGCTCTCAGGCTTTCTCACCTGATCGATACGCGCCATTAATTCGCGTTTGGGCTGTAACTGCTCGACGATGACCTCGACAATCCAATCGCCCTCGCCGACCCACTCGAAGTTATCTTCCAAGTTACCGATGGTCACTAGCTGCGCCGCTTCGGGCGTGAAGAAGGCGGCGGGCTTAGACTTCTTTAGACGATCAAGAGAGGCGGCGACGATTCGGTTTCGCACCTGCGCTGCTTCGAGCGTGTGGCCGCGCTTCTCTTCTTCAGGCGTCAATTCGCGGGGCACGATGTCGAGTAGATAGACGGGGTAGCCAGCGTTCGCCGCTTGCGCGGCGATGCCGCCGCCCATCGTCCCCGACCCGATGACCACGACACGGTTGATTGTATAACTCATTGTTCCTTCACTTTGCTGATCCAAGAAAACTGTTTTTTCGTTAGTAGTTC
>JBKKAL010000271.1:0-48118 GCA_046714695.1 Pyrinomonadaceae bacterium | reverse complement strand
GATCAATGCTCACCAGATTGTGTCCAGCTTCGGGAATATTAACGTCCGCGTATCTCTTCGTCGGCTCGACGAACTGCATATGCTTCCTCCTGACGGTCTTCAGATATTGCTCAATGACGGAATCAATCGTGCGCCCCCGCTCGGCGATGTCGCGTCTGAGACGACGAATAAAACGTATATCGTCCGGCGTATCCACAAAGACCTTGATGTCCATCTGTTCCAGCAGGCGCGGATCAGTGAAGATCAGTATGCCTTCGATGATGACAATAGGTTTGGGCTCGATGAGAAGGGTTTCGTTCAGGCGCGTATGCGTCTTGAAATCGTAAAGCGGCAGCTCGACAGAGCCTCCGGCCTTGAGCTTTCGGATGTGATGAACGAGCAGCTCGTTATCGAGCGCGTCCGGGTGATCGAAATTGACGGCCTGGCGATAATCCAGCGGCAGGTCTTTCAAATTGCGATAATAAGAGTCCTGCTGAATAAAGGCCACGTCGCTCGCATTGACGGATTCGAGAATCCGGTTGGCTACCGTCGTCTTGCCTGAGCCCGTGCCGCCACAAATACCTATAATCATAAAAAGTTATCAGCAATCAGTTGTCAGTAATCAGTTAAAAGCAAAAAGCTCCTGACTGATTACTGATTACTGGCTGCTATTCTCGGAATTACGCGGCGCAGCAGTTCCTTAAACGTCTCGTGGACGCGAGCGCCCGTCTCTATCACCTCTTGATGGTTGATCGGTTGATCGAAAACTCCCGCCGCCATATTCGTGATGCAGGATAATCCCAGTATTTTGATGCCCATCTGACGAGCGATGACAGCTTCGGGGACGGTGCTCATCCCGACGGCATCCGCGCCGAGCGTGCGCAGCATGCGAATCTCTGCGGGCGTCTCGTAGTTTGGCCCGGAGAGCGCCGCATAAATACCGCGCCGCAGCTCTATATTCATCCCGCGTCCTTCTTCGATGGCGATCTCCTGGTAATCGCGCGCATAGACTTCAGACATATCCGGAAAGCGCGTCCCAAAGCGCTCATCATTCTTTCCGCGCAGAGGATTGACGCCCATCAAGTTCAGATGATCACTGATGACCATCAACGATCCCTGCTCGAAAGCGACGTTGATTCCCCCGGCGGCATTCGTCAAGATCAGCGACTTGATGCCGAGAAGACCGAGAACGCGGATGGGAAAGACCACTTCCTCAAATGAATACCCCTCGTAATAGTGAAACCGCCCCTGCATGGCGGCGAGAGGGATACCTCCCACTTTGCCCAGCACTAGACGCCCGGCGTGCCCCTCGACGGTTGAGCGCGCGAATCCCGGAATCTCTTCGTAGGGAATGGAGACGGCGTCCTGTAAATCGTCTGCGAAAGCGCCGAGGCCGCTGCCCAAAACCAGAGCGATGCGCATGTCCTCGCTCCAACGCGAGCGAATAAAACGCGCGGCATGCTCTGCGCGCTCGTACAAAGTAGCTGGGCTCAGTTCTTCAACCATGATTTTTACATTTTGGATTTTGGATTTTAGATTTTGGATTAACAAATGGATTGAATAAAGCTGGCGCTCGGCCTTTCAATCTAAACCCAAAATCTAAAATCCAAAATAGAATCATCCCTGTTGATTTCTTTCCCGAATGCTTACTTCTCTTTGACATAGGGTAGTCCCAAAGCACGCGGCGCTCTCGACAGACCGATAAATCCCGCGAGGACGACGATGGTCAGGACGTACGGAATAATCTGTATAAACTGGTTCGGGATTTCTTCTCCCGAAGGCAATTTCACGCCCTGCAATTGAATCGCCACCGCCTCCGTGAATCCGAACAAAAGACAGGCGAGCATCGTTTGCACCGGCCTCCACTTGCCGAAGATCAACGCGGCGAGCGCGATAAAGCCCCTGCCCGATGTCATGTTTCGCGTAAATAATGATGACTGCCCGATGGACAGGTACGCCCCGCCGATGGCTGCCAGCGCGCCCGAAAGTAAAACGCCTGTGTAGCGTATGCCTTTGACGCTAATCCCGGCGGCATCTGCCGCTTCCGGATTCTCGCCGACGGCGCGAAGCCTTAGTCCGAATGCCGTGCGATAAAGAATGTACCATGTGATGGGAACGAGCGCGAAAGCGATGACGACGGGAGTCCATGGAATCAAATCGTTCTTCGGAATCTGCGGCGTCGAGCCGGAAGACGCGAACAACGCGCCGCTCATCAACCCTGGCAGACCGAGAAAAAGAATATTGATCGCCGTCCCGCTCACGACCTGATCGGCCTTAAAGCGTATGCACGCAACGGCATGAATCGCCGCCACAAGTACTCCCGCCAGGACGGCGGCCAGGAGTCCGGCCCAGGGGCTGCCCGCATAATGCGTCACGGCGGCGGCTGTGAACGCACCCGCCAGCATCAACCCTTCGAGCGCGATGTTGATGACGCCGGATCTCTCCGAATACAACCCGCCAAGCGCCGCCAGAAGGAGCGGCGTCGCCAGCCGAATCGTCGAGAAAATCAGCGCCAGTGTGAAGATGTCTTCCATAATAATTAGTCAATAATCAGTAATCAGTTTTCAGTCAATCAGACGCTTTTAGCTGATTACTGACTGCTGATTACTGAAAACTTTTCAAACCTTCGATCTCTTGAGCAGACCGAATCTGCCGAATGGCCCACGGAATGCGGCCTCGGCGGCGACAAAGAGAATGACGACGGCTTGCAAGACCTGCACCAGGTCTTTAGTCACATGATCCGTGAATGCGTCCACGAAGATACCGCCGCGAATCAGCATGCCGAAGAGAATAGCCGAGAGCAGCACGCCGACCGGATGATTGCGGCCCAGCAACGCGACGGCGATTCCCGTAAAACCATAGCCGGGCGAAAAGCCTTCATAGTAACGATAACGATAACCGAGCACTTCGTTGATCCCGACCATTCCCGCCAGCGCGCCTGAGACGGCCATCGCCAGCACGATCTGCTTGCGCACGGAGATGCCGCCATACTCCGCAGCCTGTGGGCTCGCACCCGTCGCGCGTATCTCATATCCCCACTTCGTTCGCCACAGGAAGACGTAAACGAGTGCGCAGGCCAGAAGCGCGAGCAGAAACGCGACGTTGAGAGGAATGCGCTCCGGCAATCCCGGAATAAATTTGCCCAATCGCGCGATATGCGCGGCAGTGCCAATCGGTGCTGTCTCCAGAATCGGATCGCCCGGCACTTTGTAGTAATACTGCGTCAAGTAGCTGATGAGCCCGACGGCGATGAAGTTCAACATGATAGTGTTGATGACTTCGTGCGAGCCGAACTTAGCTTTCAGATATCCGGGTATAGCTCCCCACAGCCCACCTGCCAGGATCGCGGCCAGCATCGCGAGCGGCACAAGAATCACCGCCGGAAGGCTCGTCCAGGAATAGTTCAGCGGCGTGCCGAAAACATCAACGACCACGCCGCCCAGCTTGATACTCACCCAGGCGGCGGCAAAAGACGCGACGATCAACTGTCCCTCAGCTCCGATGTTGAGCAGCCCGCAACGCAACGCGACCGCCACAGCCAGTCCCGTAAATATCAAGGGCGTCGCATAAAAGAGCGTGTAGCCGATTCCGTCCGGCCACGAGAGGGCGCTGCCGATTAATAATCGGTATGTGTAGATGGGATTGTCACCGATAAGAAGCACGAAGATTCCGCCGACGATAAAGGCGGCTAGAACAGCGACGAGCGGAAAGACGAGTTCGCGTAGAAGACCCTTCATACTTTGGATTTTAGATTTTGGATTTTAGATTAACGATTCGTTTATCTTGAATCCTGGAATCCGGCTTTCTAGTTCCACAGCCCGCCAATCCAAAATCCAAAATCTAAAATCCAAAATCACTTATGTCCTCCCGTCATGAGCAGTCCGATCTCTTCGATTGTCGCCTGCTTTGGATCAACTTCGCCGACGACCTCGCCCTCGTGAACGATCAACAGGCGATCTGCCAGCGCTGTCACCTCTTCGAGTTCGGCGGAGACCAGCAGCACGGCGCACCCAGCATCCCGCAAGCCCACAAGCTTGCTATGAATAAATTCGATAGCGCCGATGTCCACCCCACGCGTCGGCTGCGAAACCAGTAGCAGCTTTGGTTGCAGATCGACCTCGCGACCGATGATGAGCTTCTGCTGATTGCCCCCGGAGAGAGAGCGCGCAGGCAAGTCAGGATCATTGGGACGGACATCGAAATCCTTGATGATCTTCTGCGCGTGCTGGCGGATCGCTCCGTCATCCAAAAGGATATTGCCGAGGTGCGCGACAGCAGGCCGACGATAATGAACGCCGAGGATAGAATTCTCCGAGAGGTCGAAATCGAGCAGCAATCCTCGCCGGTGACGATCTTCCGGAATGTGCGCGATACCCAACTCTTTGCGCTTGCGCGCATCCGTCCTGGTGATGTCACGCCCCTGAAATTCAATCTTACCTGTCACGCGCGCTTGCGCGACCAGTCCGGCCAGTCCCTCTATCAGTTCGGTTTGACCATTGCCCTCGACACCGGCAACGCCCACGATCTCGCCCGCACGCACTTCAAAGGTCGCATTGTTCAGCCGCCGCGTTCCGTCGGAAGCAGTCACCGTCAGCTCATGAACGCTCAGAACGGTCTCGCCCGTTTTCGCCTCCGGCTTTTCGATGCGGAGCAACACATCGCGCCCGACCATCAAGCGTGCCAGCGCAGCGGCGTTCGTCTCGCTGGTCTTCAACTCGCCGACGACCCGTCCGTCGCGCATGATCGTCACGTCATCAGAGATCGCCAGCACTTCCGAGAGCTTGTGCGTGATGATGATGATAGTTTTGCCCTGCTCACGCATCCGTCGAAGAATGGCGAAGAACTCTTCGACCTCCTGCGGCGTGAGCACTGCCGTCGGCTCATCCAGAATGAGGAGACGGGCCTGGCGATAGAGCGCCTTCAACAACTCGACGCGTTGCTGTTGCCCGACGGATAAATTTTCAATCGTCGCGTTCGGATTAATCTGGAGCTTGAACTCGTCCGAGAGCGCGCTGATCTCGGTCGCCGCCCGCCCCAGGTCGAGCGCGACGGCAGAGCCCGGTTCAGCGCCCAGCACGATATTCTCCGCGACGGTCATCGGCTCGACCAGCATAAAGTGCTGGTGAACCATTCCGACGCCGAGAGCGATGGCATCGTGCGGCGACTGAATCACGCGCACCTCTCCATCAATCACAATCTCGCCATCGTCGGCGGTGTAGAATCCGTAGGCAATCCGCATCGCGGTTGACTTGCCCGCCCCGTTCTCCCCCACGATGGCATGAATCGTCCCCGGCGCGACGCGTATGTTCACGCCGTCATTCGCCAGCACATCGCCGAACCGTTTCGTTATGTTTCTTAACTCAAGCATAAAGAAGCAATCAGTAATCAGTTAAAAGCAAAAAGCTGAAAACTGATTCTGACTGCTGATTACTTTTTTCATTTCGCCATCGCATCGGTGACTTGAATCTGCCCACTGATGATCTTTTGTCTGGAGGCCTCGACCTCTTGCAATACTTCGGGCGTAATCAGGTCTTGGTTGTACTGATCCATCGAAAAGCCGACGCCGTCCTTCTCCAAACCGAAGACATGAATGCCGCCTTCAAACTTACCATTGATGACATCCTGCACAATCTGATAGACGGCGTTGTCAACGCGCTTGACCATACTTGTGAGGACGAAGCCGGGCTTGACTCCATTCTGATTCGAGTCAACGCCGATGACAAAGTGTGTGGCGCGGCCATCCTTTTTACCGGCCTGCTCGACCGCGTCGAACGCGCCGAGGCCGGAATTGCCCGCCGCCGTGAAGATAACGTCCGCGCCCTTCCCGATCTGGGCCAGAGACAGTTCCTTACCTCTGCCCGGATTGTTCCACGCGGCGTCTGTGACGCCGACGAAGTTTGCAATCACGCGAATGTTCGGATTAACGGCGCGCGCGCCCTCTTCATAACCCTTCGCAAACCTGTGAATGAGCGGGATGTCCATGCCGCCGACGAACCCCAGCACGCCCGTCTTCGACGTTTTAGCGGCGATCATGCCGACCAGATAAGAGCCCTGATGCTCCTTAAAGACCAAGGATGCAACGTTGGGCAGTTGGCTCACGCCGTCAACAATAGCGAAGTTGACGTTCGGATAATCCTTTGCCACTGCCTCTAAGATCGGGGCTTGCGCGAAACCGATACCGATGACAAGGTTGTAATTTCGCTCGGCGAAGGCGCGCAGAGCGGGCTCGATTGATGTCGGGTCGCCCGGCTCGACATCGCGTAGCACGATGCCCAACGAGGCTTTATCGCAGGGCTTTCCGTCAGAGTGCTTGCCGCTCTCCGCGCACTTGACGCCGTCGTATGCTGCCGCATTAAAGGAGCGATCATCTTTGCCGCCGATGTCGAAGACGATTCCAACATGAACCTTTGACGGATCGTCCGCCGCACGGCTTTGCGGCTGGCAGGCTACGTTCGCGAGCGCGACCGCGCAAAGGACAGCGACGAAGGATAAGAGATAGAGCTTCATGCGGTGATTACTTCCTTGATCAATGTGGGCGTCTTAGCCGGGGGCTCATCACCCAAGACGTAAGCTACCTGGATGCGCCGGGCGGCTACGATCGCCTGCGCTTCCTGGCGACCATAAACGAGTCCGAGAGCGTCGCCCTTTTTCACTTGATCGCCGATCTTCGCCTGGCCGACAAAACCCACTGCCGGATCAATCCGGTCTTCGATGCGCGTGCGACCGCCACCAAGCTCCGCGACGGCGTATCCGATCTCATTCGTCTCGATGTGAATAATAAATCCGGCGCGCGGGGATTCTACCTTAACCTCGCGCAGTGTCAAATCAAAGAGCCGCGCGGGATCGTCGCAGACACGCACATCCCCGCCCTGCGCTTCGACACAGGCGCGAAACCGCTCAAGCGCCGCGCCGGATGAGAGGGAGCGTCGAACGCTGCGGCGCGCATCATCAAGCGTCGGCTCAAGGCGCGAGGCGGCGATCATATAAGCCGCCAGCTCGATAGAGAGGTCTTCTACGGGTCGCATTCCCTCATCCGCTTCGCCGCGCAGGATGAGCAGGCATTCGCGCGTCTCAAGCGCATTGCCGACGGCGCGGCCAAGCGGCTGGTTCATATCCGTAATCAGAGCCGTCGTCCCGACACCAAACCCGTTGCCCGTCGCTACAAGCGCGTGGGCCAATTCCCTTGCCCTCTCCTCCGTGTTCATAAAAGCCCCGCTGCCGGTCTTGATGTCCAGCACGAGCGCATCAAGCCCTGCGGCCAGTTTTTTGGACATGATCGAGGCGACGATCAGAGGTATGGCTTCGACCGTCGCCGTCGCGTCTCGCAGCGCGTAGAGTTTGCGGTCGGCGGGCGCTATCTGCTCGGTCTGTCCCATCATGGCAAAGCCGACCTTTTCAAGCACCGCGCGAAATTCCGCGAGCGTAAGGAGGACGCGAAAGCCCGGAATCGCTTCGAGCTTGTCGAGCGTGCCGCCCGTGTGGCCCAGGCCACGACCTGAGATCATAGGCACGTAAGCGCCGGTGGCTGCCACAAGTGGCGCAATCAGGAGCGAGGTCTTATCGCCAACGCCGCCCGTCGAATGCTTATCAACTTTTGGCCCGCGAAGGTCGGAGAAGTCGAGCAACTCGCCCGAATGAAGCATCTCCTCGGTTAAAGACTGATGCTCGGCTGTACTCATGCCGTTGAGGTAAATCGCCATCAAAAGGGCCGAAGCCTGGTAATCGGCGATCTCGCCGCTCGTGAGCCCGCGAACAAAGAGCGCAATCTCTTCTCTTGAAAGGCTCTCGCCATCGCGCTTCTTGCGTATGATGTCCTGTGGTCTCAAACCTCTTTCCCCTCACCCGTGCGCGAGCAGGACCACACACTGCACAGTGATCGCCTGCCCCTGTCCCACCGCATCCATGCCTTCGCCCGTCTTCGCCTTAATGCTTACGCATCCTGTACTGACGTTGAGAATATGCGACAGGTTCTCGCGCATCTCCTCGACGTATGGTCGAAGCTTTGGCCTTTCCAGCATGATGGTCGCATCCAGATTGACGACCGCGTAGCCACGCTCGCCCGCCAGCCACATCACACGAGCCAGAAGCCCAAGGCTGTCGGCATCCTTCCATTGCGGATCGCGGTCGGGAAAATGCACACCCAGATCGCCCTCGCAAAGAGCGCCGAGGATGGCGTCCGCGATCGCGTGCGCCAGCGCATCGGCATCCGAATGCCCTTCCGCGCCGCACTCCGACTCGATCTTCACGCCGCCGAGGATGAGAGGGCGACCCTCCGCCAGGCGATGCGTATCATGTCCGATGCCGATGCGAAACATAAACTCAGAGATTAGATATTAGATGTCAGATGTTAGTCAGATATCAGTTACTGACATCTAACATCCAGCATCTGACATCTCCTTTAAAATGATTTCAGCGAGCGCGATGTCAGACTGCCGTGTGATCTTGATATTGCGCGCGTCACCTTCGACAATCGTGATGGGCACACCCAATCGCTCGACGAGCGCGCTGTCGTCCGTTATTCCTGCGCCGAGGTCGCCCGCTTCTTCGTACGCGCGACGCAGCAGCGCGTAGCGAAAACACTGCGGCGTCAGTGCATGACGAAGGCACGCGCGCATGAGTGTGCGCCGAACCTGTCCATTCTCTACCTCTTTAATCGTATCCGTCGCGGGGGCTGTGAGGATCGCGGCCCCGCCTGCTCGCGCCGCCTCAATTGTCCGGCTGATCTCTTCGGGCGTTACAAAAGGGCGAACGCCATCATGCACGGCAACGATCTCGGCGGTGGCCGGACGGATGGCTTGCAGGCCGCGCCAGACGGATTCGGCGCGCGTCGCGCCGCCCGTGACTACGCGCGTCAGTTTACGCTGGAGTCCGTATTTTGCCGCGAGTGTAAGAAATGATGCCGTGTTGTCCGCGCCAGGCAGGACGACAAAGATTTCCTGTATGTCAGCGCACTGCTCGAAACGTTTGAGCGTGTGAATAATGATCGGTATTCCGGCAAGCTCCAGAAATTGCTTGGCGCGCTTACCACCCAACCGCTTTCCCTGCCCGGCAGCGGCGATGATCGCAACATTCATAAAGCAGATGTCAGATGCCGGATGTCAGATGTCAGTAAACGGCCAATCACTAGCATCTAACATCCGGCATCTGACATCTGCTCTCTTATCCCTCGAATGAATCCGTGACACGGGTTGGGGACTGAGCCGGTCGCACATCGCGAACGGGCCTGCGTGTGCCGTTGATGCGCTGTTCAGAGCCGCCATTCGCGCCGTTCTCCGCCGATTCTTCCCACAAGCGGCCAAAGATCATCTTGCCGGCGGTCGTTTGCAGAACGCTGGTGACGGCGATGTCCGCGTTTTTCCCGATCAGCTTGCGCGCATTGTCAACGACAACCATCGTCCCATCGTCCAGATAAGCGACGCCCTGGTTATATTCCTTGCCTTCCTTGAGGATAAAGACGTGCATCGCTTCGCCCGGCAGCACGACCGGCTTCAAAGCGTTGGCCAGCTCGTTGATGTTGAGCACGTTGACGCCACGCAGTTGCGCGACCTTGTTGAGGTTAAAGTCATTGGTCACGATCACGGCGTCGAGCTGCTTGCCCAGCTCTATCAATTTCAGATCAACTTCGCGCACCGCAGGAAAATCCGTTTCGACGATCTGAATATCCAAGGCGCTATTGTTCTGCAAACGATTGAGCATATCGAGGCCGCGCCGCCCGCGCTGGCGCTTTGATGAGTCCGGGGAATCGGCCACCTGTTGCAGCTCGCGCAGGATAAACTGAGGAATGATCAGGGAGCCGCTCAGGAATCCGGTCTCCGCGACATCCGCAATGCGCCCGTCAATAATGACTGAGGTATCCAAAATCTTCAGGTCGCGCCGCGTCGTCTTGTCTCTGAATATACCGCCCAGGGCGGAGAGATCAAGGTAATCGCCCTTGGCCCCGCCGACCATCAATCCGACATAGGCCATAAAGAAGGTCAGCGCGAGCGTGAGAAAAGTCTTGGTTTCCGGCGCGACGGCCATTGATTCCTGGCTACTGATAAGCGAGCCAATCAGGTAAGCCCCTGTGATGCCAAGGATCGAGCCCACGGCCGCACCGATCAGCGTCTTCAAGGAAGCGCGCCTGATCCGCAGCTCGAAAAAGATAATGGCGAGGGCGATGACGAGAGCGACAACGGCAGAGAGGAGCTTATGGCCGAGGACAGGATGCAGTATGTATCCGGCTGCGACAAGTATTGCGGTAAAGACTATTCGTATGAGAATGACGTCTGTACGCATGATGGCGGCATATTAGCACGCTCTTAGGCTCTCTGTCTTTGGAATTGTTTGGAGGCTTTTGCGGAGGGGCATTTCCCTTTCCTCTCCTCATTAATTCACTTTAAAACAAGCTCTCCACTTATGAAACATAATGGGCTTTTGAAACAAAGCATCTGGCCGCGCCAGTGCCGATGCAGAAACCGTGGCAGCGTTGAAGAGAGAACCACCTACACTCAGGTAATCATATCCTGTGTGGCGTCTGCCGGGAGGCCGAAGATAGAGAAGTAATCCTCAAAAAAAATCCAGTTAAATATTCACTGTTTGGCAGTTATTTGCCCCAGAACGAGCAAACTATATGATAAAAGATACATCTGATATGTCTTGCAGGTCGGAGAGCCCCCGTTTTTCTTCATCCGCAGCATGGGCGGTTAGAGCGATTCTATTTACATCGCAGGACTTACGCTATTAAGGTGACTCTAAGTCAGCGTTTTGGTGAGCGAACCAGGAATGAGTTGTCAGTACGGCTGGCAAGGTGATACTCAGAAGGTTGGAAGCATCCCGACTCGTTAGACCTCTGATATCCTCCTCAACCCCTGCTTTATCTTAATTCCCTTTACAAAAGAGAATCTTTGTTGGAATTAGAGCAACAGAGAGGCTGCTTGTTAACTCTGCCTCTGTAAGGCGCGTCTTGCGCAAATCGTTTGATTCCGGCAAATCACTGGAGAATTACAATGCCTCGCACAATCTATCCCCCTTTGCTGCGCAACCGGCGCAATCTTGTTTTGACGTTAGCCTTTATAGCTTTAATGAGCTGGCTTGCACTGCCGGGGCGCAATTTGAGCTGGCTCCTGCCATCTGTCTCGGCGGCCAACACGTTTACTGTCACCAATACAAACGACAGCGGGCCGGGCTCGCTCCGGCAGGCAATTCTTGATGCTAATGCCACCGCAGGAAAGGACAGCATTGCCTTTAACATTCCGGGCACCGGTGTTCGGACGATCAAACCCGCTTCGGCTCTGCCGCAGATTACCGACCCGTTGATTATTGATGGCTATACACAGCCGGGCGCGAGCCCGAACACGCTCGCCGTAGGCGAGAACGCCGTTCTGCTGATCGAGCTTCAGGGGCCGGGAACAGTACCCGGCGCATTCAGCGCCACCGCCCTTTTCATCATCGCTGGCGACAGTACTGTTCGGGGGTTAGTCATCAACAGCTTTGGCACTGGTATTACGTTGCAGGAAAAAGGGGGCAATTTAATTGAAGGGAATTTCATCGGTACCGATGCGAGCGGAAGTGCCCGTCTATTTAATAATGGCGATGGTATAAGGGTGCAGTTCAGTTCTACTAACAACCTCATCGGCGGAACCACACCGGCGGCACGGAATATTATTTCGGGTAACGCGGGAGCGGGAATTTCTTCCGCGCATAGTTCGACGATGACCGCGCAGGGCAATTATATCGGCACCAACGCTGCTGGCACCTCCGCCATCCCCAATAGCAGCGAAGGCATCATGATTTATACGGAAAACAATATCGTCGGAGGAACAATTCCCGGCGCGCGTAATGTGATCTCAGGCAACAGATACTCAGGAGTGAAGATTCAAAGCTCGTCTAGCAACGGGCCGGGAAATACTGTGCAGGGCAATTATATCGGCACCGATGCGAGCGGCACGCTCCCGCTGGGGAACGAAAACTTCGGCATCTTGACCTACTTTTCTTCGAACACTAAGATTGGTGGGCCAACAGCAGGGGAGCGCAATGTCCTTTCGGCAAATCACTTGGATGGAGTCTATATCGCCTATGGCAGATTCAATCAGGTGCAGGGCAATTTCATCGGCACCGATTACACAGGGACTTTGCCTCTCGGCAACTTGAAAGATGGTGTGAGGTCTGAGTCTTCGTCTGATACAAGTATCGGGGGGACGGCAAATGGCGCAGGTAACACCATCGCCTATAATACGGGTGCAGGTGTCTCTTTAATTAGAATATATCCTGAATCCACTCGCGTCAACAATTTCGTCAGCCGTAATTCCATCTTTTCCAATGGTGGGCTCGGCATTGATCTTTTGCAGGTGGTTCAGCTCAACACCGTGTATGGCGTCACGCCCAATGATCCCGGTGAAGTTAATGATGGTCAGATAAAACTCCAAAACTTCCCAATCATCACCTCGGCGACATCCGGCAACGGTTCGGTTAACATTCAGGGCACGATCAACAGTACGCCCAACACAAGCTTAACGATTGAGCTTTTCTCCAGCGCGGCTTGCGATGCGTCTGGCTATGGCGAGGGCGCAACCTATCTCGTAACGACCGGGGCACAGACCGATAACAACGGCAACGGCAGCTTTAATGTGACGTTTGCGGGCGTGCTGCCGGCAGGGCGTGTGGTGACGGCTACGGCGACTAATCCGACGGGCACCACTTCGGAATTCTCGCCCTGTTTCGGAAGCGGGACGGGAAGCGTACAGTTCAGCGCTTTCAGCTATCCGGTCTCTGAAGACATTGGTTCAGTTCCTATTACAGTTACCCGTACCGGCGGCAATGTGGGAGCGCTCACGGTTAATTATGCGACCAGCAACGGCACGGCGATTGGGGGAGCAGACTACACTCCAGCTTCCGGAACTTTCACTTTCGCTGCCGGGGAAACGACGAAGACTTTCATGGTTCCCATCATCAATGACGGAGTTGTTGAGCCGAACGAGACGGTGAATCTCAGGCTCTCTGGCACGTTAGACAAGGAGTTTTTGGGAACTCCTAATACGGCCATCATAGAAATCTTCGACAGCAGCAAACCCCTTGAGTTGTCTATCCAGGAAACTCTAAATATCACCGAAGGCGACAGCGGAACAACCAATGCCTTATTCACAGTCACTTTGTCGGCTGCGACAAGCCGGACAGTGACGGTCAACTATACAACGTTTGGCCTGGAGGCAACGGCAGGCGCGGACTATCAAGAGGTCTCCGGCACATTGACCTTTAACCCCGGAGTGAGGACACAGACCATCAGTGTGCCGATCATAGGCGACCTGCTCGATGAAAATAACGAGGATTTCTGGGTCACTCTTGAAAACCCGACAAATGCGACGCTCGCTTCGACATTTAGTCAAAGCGTAGGATTGATCTTAGATAACGACCTGAGCCCCAGCTTCTCCATTGATGATGTCAGCGTTAATGAAGGTAATAGCGGGCAAACATTGGCTACCTTTACCCTCAAATTGTCGGCCCCCAGCGGGCGCGGCGTGCGAGCCGCGATAAGAACGGCAGACGGTACAGCAACCGCTGGCGATGATTACAAGGCATTGGAAATCCCTTTTCGCGTAGATATTAATGCCGGGCAGACAACGGCTCAGTTTACAGTAGTCGTTAACGGCGATACTGTTGTTGAGCCGAACGAGACTTTCTTAGTCAATATTACCGCTGCGACCAACGCAAACATCAGCGATAATCAAGCTATCGGTACGATTCTCAACGATGATGGCGCAGGCCCGGCATCCCCAAAGCTGCAACTCAATCAGGGCACATACAACATCGCCGAGGGCACAGGCTCCCTGGATTTGCTCGTCAATCGTTCCGGTGATCCCTCTCTGGCCGTCACCGTCAATTATTCGACCGGCGACGCGGCGGCTTATTTGCAGGACTGCAACGTCATTAACTCTCAAGCCACCTCTCGCTGCGATTATGTGGCTGTCGTCGGCACTCTCCATTTTGCTGCCAATGAGGCCTCCAAGACTATCTCCATCCCTATCGTTGATGATGCATACCTGGAAGGTACTGAGAACCTCTCCATCTCCTTATCGAATCCCTCGGGTAGTGCTGTGCTCGGAACCAACAAGACGGCTCCCATCCAGATCACCGATAATGATAGTGCAGGCCAGGCTAACCCGATAGATGACAAGATTTTCTTCGTCCGCCAGCACTACATAGACTTCCTCTCTCGCGAGCCCGATCCGGCCTCCGCAGGGTGGGTGACACAACTGAACGGGTGTGGAGCAGGAGATCAATCCTGCCGCATCTCGGTGTCGCAGGGCATCTACGGGTCACCGGAGTTCAAAGACCGTGGCTACTTTATCTACAAGTTCTTCTCGGTGGGGTTGGGAAGAAAGCCCTCGTATGACGAGTTCAATGTGGACAGAGCGAGGGTCAGTGGATTCCAGACGGATGCGGAGTTGGAGCAATCGAAGGTAGATTTCATCGCTGCCTTTATGGCGAGAGCGGAGTTCGCTAATGCTTACAATGGACTCTCCAACGATGCCTATGTGCAGAAGTTGTTCACGACAGCCGGAGTGACACAAATCACAGTGCCTGTATTAGGGGTGCAGACAGTAGCAGGAATGCAGCAATTACTGGCCGGAGGCAGAACGAGAGCACAGGTATTGAGGGATGTGGCGGAGAGCCCGGAGGCGAGCGCACGGTTCCTGACAGAGTCAACCGTTGTGATGCACTATTTTGGCTATCTGAGGAGAGACCCGGATGCAGCATACCAGACGTGGATCACGATCTTGACGACGACGGGAGATTCGAGGAATGTGACGAACGGGTTTGTGAACTCTGCGGAGTATCGTGCTCGATTCGGTCAGTAAGAGAACTACAAAGTAAACCAAAAGAGAACAAGCGGCGGGCTCGAGATAAGTATGGCCTGCCGCTTTTTCTTGTATTCGATCATAAAAGAGTAAGAGGCGAGCCGCCCTGTCTGATCGTTTCGAGGAAACGCTTTTTTCCGATTGTCCGCACGCCAGCGGCACACTCGGAAGGTGACCCGCATGCGGAGTTGCCGCGTCTTCATGTCAGGGAGCTTAATAATACTGGAAGAATGAATTGGGAGCGCGCGCACACGCTTTGCGTTACAACCGATGTATTATCATGTGCTTCTGTACTTTGAGTCGGTATGTTGCTGAGATGAGATTTTAGCGATGAGAGGCTATCAGAATCATTCGACAACATTTATCCTGAGGACGCGATGAAGACGGTATTCTCTCTTTTACGACGAGGCTTTATGTTGACCTTAGTCATGTTGCTGCCCATGACTTTCGTAACGGGGCAGCGACGCGCCCCTACGCAGGCAGGAGATAAATCCCCCTTTGAATTTCACAGTGGCTTCTGGATCAATCTTCACCATTTCCTCTATCAACAGGCGCTTCTACGAAAGCGCGCCGCCAGTGCAGTGCAGACACCCAAGAGCGATACTAGCGTAGTCGGGATGGGCCAACTGGCCGCCGATCAACAGCGCCTCTGGGACACTGCGCTCGACTACTACAGCGATACGATGGTAAAGCGTGATCTGGTCTTTGATGAGGAACTGGTGACGATCAATGATCGTCTGTCGGAGTTGGAACACTCCACTAGTTTAAAGGGGTCGGGTCTGAGCACTGACCTCACCGGAATTCTTGAGAGCGTCGCGCAAATTTATCGTGTGCGCTGGTGGACTGCACATGACAGGGCGAATCAGTTCTGGATTGCTGTTCTCACGCCGATGCTGAACCAATTCAGCCGACCGCTCGTCGCGCAACTGACGACCGCTTTCAAGGAGAGATGGCCCGCCGCGCCTGTTCGGGTTGATGTGGTCGTTTATGCCAACTGGGCGGGCGCTTATACGACTATAGATGATGCGCGGAAGCCACATATCACGATTTCCAGCACAAATGAGGGCAATCAGGGCTTCGCCGCTTTAGAGACCATCTTTCATGAAGCATCTCATTCGATGGTGGGTCCGCAAAGAGGCTCGATTGCGGAAGCTATGGCCCGCGAGTGCCGTGCTAAAAACATACCCGTGCCCAAAGGCTTATGGCACGCCTTGCTCTTTTACACCGTGGGCGAATTGACCAGACGAAACCTGAGCCAGTACGGCGTCGGTAATTATAAACCCTACGCATATCTAAACGGGCTTTATGCTCGCGGATGGCAGAATTTCCAACGGGCACTTGAGCTTCACTGGCAACCCTACCTCGATGGAAAAGTGGACTTTGACAGTGCGATGTCGAGCGTCATTGGCGCTTTGTAAAAAGCGTCAGGCGTCACCCTCGCTTGCACTTTGCGAAACCCTTTTGTTGGTTTCGGCATCCTGCACAAACCAAAGATCATTCTTAAAGCTGAAATTTCGCTTCCCTTTCGTATGGCACATGGTTTGACATGAGTTATGCTGGGGCTTATGGGCCAACGACCACCGCAGCAGCAGCAGCAACTCATACGTATTCTTCAGGCAGCCTATTCGGGCGAAATGGCCGCCGCTTACGCTTATCGAGGTCATTGGAAATCCCTGAGGAATGCGGCGGAGAAAGAGAGCGTCCGGCGCATTGAAGACGAAGAGTGGATTCACCGCGAGAAGGTCGGGCGCATACTCAATGATCTACAGTCCGGGCCGTTAAGATTTAGAGAGATAAGGATGCTGGCTACGGGGCGGACGATCGGCATGCTTTGCCATTTAACGGGCTGGTTCTTGCCGATGTATTTCGCCGGACAGCTCGAAAGCCGTAACGTCTGCGAGTATGAATCGGCGGCGGCGCATGCGCACCACCTCGGGCTGACGGAGTTTGAAACCGACCTGCGTATGATGGCGAGCGTCGAAAGGGAGCACGAGGTATTCTTTATGAATACTATTGCCAGCCACCGTTTATTGCCTCTGATGCGAAGGATATTCGGCTGGGGGTAGGTCTGGATACAACTGCTAAAACAGCTCGTCCAAAGCTTCTTCGACAGACCGGACACCAACTACACGCAGTCCCAGCATACGTCCGAGCCCGGCAGTGTTCGAGGCGGGCATAATCAGTTTTTTGAAGCCGAGAGTTTGCGCTTCGCGCGCGCGTCCCTGCGCCTGCATCGCGCCGCGTACTTCACCCGTTAATCCCACTTCACCGAAGACGGCTGTGTGCGGGTCAATCGGCTGGTTCTTAAAGCTCGATGCGATAGAGGCGACGACGCCAAGATCGGCTGCGGGCTCGTCAATCTCTAATCCTCCGGCGATGTTGACAAAAACATCATCGCCGATGAGGTGAAAGCCGACGCGTTTTTCCAGCATCGCGATCAGCAGCGCGACGCGGTTCTGATCAACGCCCTGTGTCATGCGGCGTCCCGTCCCATACTTCGATCCTGAAACGAGCGCTTGAATTTCGACTAGGACGGGGCGCGTTCCCTCCATGCAGGCGGTGACGACCGATCCGGCGACACCCAGGGGCCGCTCCTGCAAAAACATCTCCGACGGGTTGGCGACAGGGACCAGGCCTTCGCCAGTCATCTCGAAGACGCCGACCTCGTTGGCCGCGCCGAAGCGATTCTTGGTTGCGCGCACGATGCGATGATTGTGATGACGCTCGCCCTCGAAGTAGAGCACCGTGTCAACGATGTGCTCAAGAGCCTTCGGCCCGGCGATTGACCCATCCTTGGTGACGTGGCCGATGAGAAATACGGGAATGGTTCTGTTCTTCGCCAGCAGTAGAAACTGCCCCGCGACTTCCCTAACCTGCGAGACGGAGCCGGGCGCGGATTCTATATTCGAAGAGAAGACGGTCTGAATCGAATCAACGATAATCGCGCCCGGATTTATCCGCTCAATGTGGTCAAAGATATTTTCCAGCATCGTTTCAGGCAACAGGTAAAGCCGTTCGGCAGTGACGCCCAGACGCTCGCCGCGCAGCTTTATCTGGCGCTCGGATTCCTCGCCCGACACGTAAAGAACGGTCGTTCCGCCGGCGCTCATCTTGTCCGCGACCTCAAGCAGCAGCGTACTCTTCCCTATGCCGGGGTCGCCGCCTATCAGGATAAGCGAGCCGGGAACGATGCCGCCGCCGAGCACGCGATCAAACTCCGTGATGCCGGAAGAGGTGCGCGCGTCATCCTGTGATTCGATCTCGCCGTAGGCGACGGGCTTGACCTCGCGCAGGCGGAATCCGCCGCGCGCCGTCTGGTTTCCCTGCTTCGCGGTACGTGCGCTCTCTTCGGCGAATGTGTTCCACTCACCGCAATCAGGACATTTACCGAGCCACTTGCGCGACTGCGCGCCGCACTTCTGACAGACATAAACGGTTGCCGGTGCTTTCGCCACTTAACCCCCACCCCTGTGTATTTACTTTTTAGATGCTTGATGGCCGCCAATTATCGCTTTGATATTTTCAACGGGACGACCGAGCGCGGCGCGCGAGCCACACTCTACGATGGGACGCTGGATCAAATCCGGGTGTTCGATCATCAAAGAGATGAGCTGGTCATCCGTTAACTCCCCCTTGCCGAGCCCAAGCTCGCGATAGACGGCCTCGCTCGTGCGCAGCAGAGCGCGCGGCCCCATCTTCATCTTCGCGAGCAACTCGCGCAGTTTGTCTTCCGTCAACGGCTTGATGTAGTAGTTTACCTTCTCGAACGCGATGCCGCTCTCCCGGAGCAGCCGGTCAACCTCGCGACATTTTGTTCAAGTCGGCTTTTCGTAAACGGTAATCTTATCTTTCATCTCGATTCGACTTTCTCCTCAGGGAAAGATTCCGCGTACGCGCGTGGCCTCGGCCACACGGTCAACGGCCAGGATATACGCGCCCGCGCGCATATCGGTCTGGTATCTCTCGGCCGTTTCGTGGACGGAGCGAAAGGCTATCTGCATCGTCTGCTCAAGTCGCTCGTTGATCTGGCTCTCCGTCCAGAAATATGAGTATTGATCCTGCACCCATTCGTAGTAGCTGACGGTGACGCCGCCCGCGTTAGCGAGGATGTCTGGAATGAGAAAGACGCCGTTTTCAGCGAACACGCGGTCAGCGCCCGGCGTAACTGGCCCATTGGCAAGCTCCGCGATGATCTTCGCCTTGACGCGCCCGACGTTGGCGAGCGTAATGCTGTTTTCAAGCGCCGAGGGAAGCAGAATATCGCAATCGGTTTCGAGCACCGCGTCGCGTTCGATCTCGCGAGCGTTGGCTAACCCCTGCACCGAGCCGGTCTCCTTTTTATGTTGGAGCGCGGCCTGCATATCGAGGCCATTCTCCGCATAAACGCCGCTGCGGGAATCGCCGATGGCGACGACGCGCGCTCCGTCGGCGGCGACAAGACGCGCGATATGTGAGCCCGCATTGCCGAACCCATGCACGGCGACGCGCGCTCCCTTCAGACTCATGCCCTTGACGCGACACGCTTCGCGCAAGGTATAGAGACATCCGCGCGCCGTCGCTTCGTTGCGGCCCAGGGAGCCTCCGAGCGCGATGGGTTTGCCCGTCACCGCGGCCAGTTCCGTATGCCCGCGAATCATCGAGAGCGTATCCATAATCCACGCCATTGTTTGCTCGTCCGTATAAACGTCAGGCGCAGGGATGTCGCTGTCCTTGCCGATAATCGGCGCGATCTCGAAAGCGTAGCGGCGTGTGAGACGTTCTAGCTCTCCCTGCGACATGCCCTTCGGATCGCAGACCACACCACCTTTGCCGCCGCCATAAGGGATGCCGACGGTCGCGCACTTCCATGTCATCCATGATGCGAGCGCCTTAACTTCGTCGAGCGTGACCTGCGGGTGATAACGTATGCCGCCCTTGGCGGGCCCGCGCGCGATATTGTGCTGCACGCGATAGCCCTCGAACACCTCTACTCTACCGCTATCCATCTTCACCGGAATAGAGACGATGAGCTGGCGCTTGGCGTGCTTCAGGACGCTGCGCATTGAATGATCGAGGTCAAGGTAATCCGCCGCGATGTCAAACTGCTGCTTGGCGATCTTAAACGGATTAAGTTCCTCCTCGCTCTTTGCGGTTTCTACTTCTGGCATCCGGTCTGACCTCCTTTAAGATCAGGGATGAGGGCGGTGGGATGAGGGATGAAATAAAAGCATTGTCTTTTCTTATTCATCTCTCATCGCTGCCGCCCTCATCCCTGCTTTTCAGCCTGCTCTTCTATTTCCGTGATATCGCCGTCTGTAAAGAGATAAGTGCGCATGTGTTTATCGAAGATGGGGTTGATGCGTCTGAGGTATTCGAGTCCCATCATGGCGTGCTCGATCTCCTCATCGCGATTGTGTTCGAGGATACGGCGCAGTTGATCGTCTTTGGTCGCCTGCGCGCGTTGATTGTACCAATCAACGGCCTCCAACTCTTCCTGCACCGACTTGACCGCGCGTGAAAAGTTGAGCGCCAGTTCGCTCATCTCTTCATAATTCTCATGCCATTCAGCACTGGTCGCCATACGCTTTATTGCTCCTCGGAGGTGATTGAATTTGAACGTTGCAATCCTAAAAGAATTACCGCGTCCTGTACAGCAGAACTCATTCCCGCCGACTGAAACTATTGACTCGCGTGCCCCGTTCCTGGCAGTAGGTCACACCATCAGGGCATTGCCAATCGTGTGCTTTTTATTTTCCGATTCGGGAACAAGATGTCTCTCGATGGAGTCTAAAGTCATGAGAGCCCGCTCCCTGGGAAGACCCGCATGGCACCGGCATGGGAGGAATAAAGAGATGTTTAATAACCTTGTCGAATCCGATCTACACAAAAGGGAGACCGCGAGACGAAGCTGGTTTTTCCTCGGCACAACGGCGGCGTATGTCCTGTTCCTGATGATCGCGGGCGTCGTGAGCATCTATGCATATGACGCGCATCTGGAGGAGCAGACCAACGAATATATCGTGACGTTCATCCCGCCTGCGCAGCCCGATGAAGCACCGCCACAACGGAATACAGAATCCAGAACGAGCGTTGGCGATACGCAACGAATAGCGGAGAGGATTCAGGCGATTGCCCGCATCAACGAGTCGACAAAACCGCCTGATGAAATTTCCATTGCTCCTTCGAAAGTTCGGGAGCTGCCCGTTGGCGCAGTGGCAATAACCGGAAGAGATATTGACGTAGGCACAACCGGCATTCCGAGCAGCGGGGCGAACAACAATCCTGTCGGCGGCACACAAAACTCTGTCAAGGTTGAGATCAAAGAAGCGCCACCTGCGCGAGTGACGCCCATCCCGCCGCCAACCCCTAAAGTCCTCAAAATCAGTCAACTGCTCAACGGTCGAGCCATCAGTCTGCCGAAACCGCCTTACCCGCCACTCGCCATAACCGCAGGGGTTTCCGGAGTGGTTATGGTACAGGTGCTGATTGATGAATCCGGCAAAGTCTTGTCGGCGCAAGCCGTCTCAGGCCATCCGCTGTTGAGAGCGGCGGCAGCGCAGGCGGCGCGTCAGGCGCGTTTTTCCCCGACAATTCTCAGCGATCAGCCGGTCAAAGTATCCGGCGTCATCACCTACAACTTTACTCGCTAGCAAGAACTCAATCGCACGTGTACTACGGCGTGCGATCATTCCCTTGTCCTGCTCGAATCCCGCCACAAAAAGGTGCGTGATCAACCGAAGCGATCACGCGCCTTCCTCTGTCCGTAGCTTTTTATCTAAGACAGTTCTGCCGGGAGATAATGCCGTGGCACACGCTTGCTGATGCCGCATGTGATTTCATATGAAAGCGTGCCGACGGTCTTCGCGATCTCCTCCGCCGTAACCGAGAGTTGGCCATCCGTGCCGAGCAGTGTGACGCAGTCATTGAGCGCAACACCAGGAACATCCGTCACATCCACAAGCGTCAAGTCCATAGAGATACGACCCACCACAGGGGCATTGTGGCCGCGCACGATGACGCGACCGCGATTCGAGAGCGGGCGCACATAACCGTCGTTATAGCCAATGGGCATTGTTGCCAACAGCATCTCGCGTTGAGCCTCGAACGTGCAGCCGTAGCCCAGCCGCTCTCCGCTCTTGACGCGCTTTAAGAGCGTAATGCGCGAGCGCACGGCCATGACCGCGCGAAGATGCGGCGGCTCGTTCGCGGGCGCTAGAATGTCGCGCCACAGCCCGTACAGCACGCCGCCCGCTCGCACCATGTTGCCCCACGCCTCCGGGTGCGCGAACGTGGCCGCAGAGTTTGCCATATCCTGATACGTCGGATTGTAACCGCGCTCGCGGAAAATATTGACGACTTCATGAAAACGCGCCAACTGCTCATTGGTGAAGTTATTCCTGGAAGGGTCGTCGGCCGCGGCGAAATGCGTCATCAATCCGTCTATGCGAATATTCTTGAACCGGTTGAGCGCATCAACAAACTCGCGCGCTGCGTCGTGGCGCACGCCGAGCCGCCCCATCCCCGTATCAATCTTGACGTGTACATCGGCGACGAGATTCGAGGCCTGCGCCGCCGCGTCAAGCGCCTCGATCATATCAAGGCGATAGACTACGGGGACGAGCGATTCAGCTAAACAGGCCTGCGCCTGTCCTTCCCAGAAACCGCCGAGCGAGAGGATGGGCTCAGTGATGCCCGCGCGCCTCAGCTCGATCCCCTCTTCCGGCAACGCGACGGCAAACCATCTTGCGCCCTCGCTCGCGAGCCGCTGCGCGCATCGAGCAGCCCCGTGCCCGTAGGCATCTGCCTTAACGACGGCCATCACCAGGACGTTTGGGCCAACGCGCTCACCAACCGCCCGAAAGTTTGCCGCCAGAGCATCCAGATCAACCTCGGCCCACGTCGGCCTGTGCCCGAACAACTCTTCCCGGTTTGTTGTCTTGTCGTTCGTCATTGGACTGCGATCAATTACGTAGTGCGGGCGGCGTTAAAGGCCGTGCCTATCATTCCTTCTCTCTCTCTAGCGCCCCTGGCTATTTTTGATGTCACACTAACACACCCTCGTTCGGCAAACGTAGCCGATTCTTATCACCTATTGAATTACGAATTTAAGTATTCAGGAGTGAGCGACTAGCGCACAACAGAGGCAATTATCTATGGGTGGCCTCGATCTAATGAATGACAGTGCTACTCTCGCCACATGTTTTCAAAGCGCGTGAACTCTTTAAGGAAAGCCAGCTTGACCGTGCCGGTCGGGCCGTTGCGCTGCTTGGAGACGATGATCTCTGCGATCCCGGCATTCTCTTCCGTGCGGTTGTATTGCTCTTCGCGATAGATGAAGGCCACGACATCTGCGTCCTGCTCGATCGCGCCGCTCTCACGTAGGTCTGCAAGCTGCGGGCGATGGTCTGTGCGAGCTTCTGGAGCGCGCGATAATTGCGAGAGCGCGATCAGAGGTACGCTTAATTCTTTCGCCAGTGCTTTCAATTCGCGGGAGATTTGCGAGACCTCCTGCTGGCGCGATTCCGTGCGACGCGACGAGCCGGACATCAGTTGCAGGTAATCAACTATGATGAGGTCGAGTTTTTTCTGTTCGGCCGCGAGCCGCCGCGCTTTCGCCCTCATCTCCAGCACAGTGATGCCGGGCGTATCGTCTATAAAGATTTTGGTCTCGGCCAGCGTGCCGAGCGATCCGGCGAGACGCGCCCACTCATCACGCGAAAGAAACCCGCTGCGAAAACGGTGCGCATCAACACGCCCCTCGGAACAGAGCATGCGCATGACGAGCGACTCCTTGGACATCTCCAGAGAGAAAACGCCGACCACCGCCTGCCCTTGAATCGCCGCGTTCTGGGCCAACGTGAGAGCCAGAGCGGTTTTTCCCATCGAAGGTCTGGCGGCAATGACGATCAAATCCGAGGGTTGTAAACCCGAAGTCATCGAGTCGAACTCGTTAAAGCCGGTCGTCAGTCCAGTCAACATCGCAGAGCGACCGGCCATCTCCTGCACGTGTTCCAGGAGTTGATCGGCAATCGGCTTGACATGCGAAAAGCCCTGACGTGTACGCTCGTCCGCGAGCGCAAAGATCATCTGCTCGGCGTGATCCAAAATCTGCTGCGGCTCGTCCTCTTCCTCCAACGCCTCGCTCGTTATCTTGTTGGCGACTTTGACGAGCTGGCGCAGCAGGGACTTGCCGCGCACGATCTCGGCATAGTGTGTGATGTTGGCGAAATGCGGCAGACCCAGGAATAGATTGGAGATGAACGAGATGCCGCCGACGGATTCGAGCGCGCCGTCTCGCTTCAGCTCTTCGCCGATCAGGATGGGGTTGATCTCAGAGCCGCGCTCGAAGAGCGCGACCATGGCGAGAAAGACTCTCCGGTGCGACGGCACGTAGAAATCTTCCGGGCGGAGCAGTTCTATAGCCTGACTGATGAGACCGTTATCGAGGATGATTGCGCCGAGGATGGCGCGCTCGGCTTCGGCGCTATTGGGCAGAGGCCGTTCGAGAAGCTGGTCGCGCGCCGTATCGACAGGAAAACTTGCCATCGGGAGACTTCTTTAATTCCGTTTGAAGATGAAGGGCCGCCGAGATAAAGACAAAAAGGCTGCAAGCAGCGTTTGCCCATCGAATAATATTACCAGGACGGGCAGCCGCGCTTGCAGCCGCGCACTATACTACAAGGCGCGCGCCCACGACAACGACTTCCGGTCGCGGACGTGGGCGCACGTCGTTTTGCTACTCGGCCGCCTCTTCTTCGGACTGAGCGGCCTCTGAAGTTGCCGCCTCGGTCGCCGCAGCAGCATCACCAGCCGTCGCACCCGGTTCGGCTGCCAGCGCATCCGCTTGGACGCCGCCTTCTCCCGTCACAACGACAGGAATCTCGACGTTGACCTCGCGATGCAGACGCACTTGAACGCTGTACTCGCCCGTCTCCTTGATCGCTTCATTGAGCCGTATGCGACGACGATCAATCTCATAACCGCGCTCTTTGAGCGATTCCGCGATGTCCATCGAAGTCACAGAGCCGTAGAGCATGCCATGCTCGCCGACCTTGCGTTGGAAGTTCAGGCTGAGCCGACCCATCTCGGTCGCCTGCAACTCTGCCGAAGCCCGCTCCTTCGACTCTTTCTTCAAAAGCGCGTTGCGCTCCTGCTCAATCTGTTTGACATTGCTCGCCGTGGCTTGAACAGCGAGTTTGCGCGGCAACAGATAGTTGCGAGCGTAGCCTGCTTTGACTCTGACAATCTCGCCGCGCGCGCCCAGATCATCTATATCTTCGCGCAGGAGGACTTGTGTATTTGCCATCTCTTTACTCCTCTCCTCTAATCGGTTAAGCCGTGGCGTAAGGCAAAAGCGCGATATTGCGCGCACGCTTGATGGCTTCAGCAAGCATACGCTGGTGCGTTGCGCATGAGCCGGAGATGCGGCGCGGCAAAATCTTGCCGCGTTCGGGTATATAGTTCTGCAATAGCTTCACATCCTTGAAGTCTATAAGGTCAACCTTCTCGATGCAGAAGCGGCAAACCTTGCGACGGTGCATGCGTCGCCCGCCGCCGCCGCCACCGCGTCCACCCATCCCGCCACGGTCACGACCGCCGCCGCCGCCACGGCCTCCGTCCATATCATCATCGCGATCAAAACCACGATCACGGTCATCATAATTTCTAGACATAAACTCTCCTCTAATCTCAAACGACGACGGGTGGCGCGGGATTTACACAAAAGGCAATCTCGCTCACGCGTCATATCAGGTCAAATACTTTTAAGGGCAACCGTGCATGTTCGTGCCCTGGCCTCAGGCTTCGTTCTCTTCCGTCGCGCGTGCAGTCGCAGTGGCGCTGCCGCCGCTGCGGGCGTCGCCGCCACTACTGCTGCGAGCGTCGCCGCCGCCGCCACGGAAGGGACGTTTGCTGGCCTTGCGCGCGCGTTTGGCTTTGAACTTATCTGCGCGACGGCGATCTTCATCAACACGCACGGTTATGTAGCGTATGATCTGATCGTTGACGCGCATGCGGCGCTCAAGCTCTGCGATCTCGCCTCCGGTACCTTCGACCTCGTACAGTACGTAAATGCCTTCGTTCTTACGGTTAATCGGATAGGCCAGTGAACGGCGGCCCATATTTTCGTTTTTGGTGACGGTGCCGCCCTGATCGGTGATGATCTGTAGCAAGCTGTCGCTCAGGCGTGTGACCTCATCATCGGACGCACTCACGTCAATAATGAACATCACTTCATAGATTCTTTGCTCTGCCAAAATTCATCCTCCTTATGGATGTCCAGCCTCATCCAGCAGATGAAGCAAGAAGGGAATAAAAAGTAGTCAGCAGTCAGTTATCAGTATTCAGCCAATTCAAACCGATTGACTGACTACTGATTACTGTTGTACTGCGCCATCGCTTTGTCAATGCCATCTCTGAGGATGGCGCGAAGCGCGTCTGCGCTCCGTTCTAAAATCTTTTCAACTTCGGCGCGCGCGCTTTGCGAAAATTCGTCCAGCACGAAACGACTGGTATCGCCGACCGGGTGCTCCGGCTGAATGCCTATGCGCAGGCGTATGAATTCATCGGTCTTGAGCGCCGCGATGATTGATTTCAAACCATTGTGCCCGCCCGCAGAGCCGCGCGCGCGCAGCCGTATCACACCGAAGGGCAGCGCCAGGTCATCGCTAATGACGATCAAAGAGCCCGGACTCGCGTGCAGCTCATGCTTGACTACAAGGCACAAGACCGCTTCGCCGCTCAGGTTCATGTATGTCTGCGGCTTGACCAACTCAATGCGCTCACCTTCAAGGGACGCACGCCCGACCAGTGCCCGACACTCGTTGCGTTTGACCTGCGCGCCCGTCTCGCGCGCAAGCCAGTCAATGAGCATAAAGCCCAGATTGTGGCGCGTCCACGCATACTGCGCGCCCGGATTGCCAAGCCCAACGACGAGACGCATGACAAAAGGTCAGAGGTAAAAGGTAAAGGTTAAGACTGAATACGTTTTTATATTTTCGCCTTCGACCTTTGGCCCTTTTACTTCTCGTCCTCGTCCTCTTCCTTCTTGCCCTTGCCGATAACTTCCGGTTCGGCGGGAGCTTCTTCGTCCACAGGCGCTGCTTCGATCACCTCTTCGCGAACAATGCCGACGGTCGCGATGACGGCTTCGGGCGATTCAAGAATCTCTATATTCTCGTCGGGCGGAATATCGGAGACGTGCAGCACATCATGGACGCTGAGGTTCGACACATCCAGATTGATGGCGTCCGGAATGTTGCGCGGGTCGCAGCGAATCTCTATATCGCGGATGACCTGTTCGAGATGGCCCTCCTGCTCACGTACACCGATTGGCTCGCCCTGTAGGTGAACCGGCACGGTGACTTCTATCTTCTGGCCTTTGACCAATCTTTTCAGATCGGCATGGACCAGTCGGCCACGCACGGGGTCTATCTGGCGATCATGAAACATCACCTCGCTCGTGCCGACGCCCTCCACATCAATCGTGAAGATCGTATTATGGCCGGAGTCTGAGCGGAGGATGGCCGCCAGGTCGCGCAATTGCGCGGTTGCTGCCACTGCTTCGCCTTCGCCGCCATAAACCGAGACCGGCACGAGTCCCTCGCGACGTGTACGGCCCGCATCCTTTTTGCCACGCCCCTCGCGAAGGGTCGCGCGGACGATGATCTCTTTTCTATCTGCCATGATTAGTTCGCTTTCTGAAAGTTTGCAATCAGAGTGCCAGCCGTTAACCATATGGCGGAATACGGCTGGTGTCCTCGGAATCTTCCCTGTAAAGATTCGAGACTCTGATCTATCTCCAATTGTCTTGCTGAAAGACTCGGACGGCTGACCTTCATGTTCACCGCTCTGCTTTCAGTGTTTGCCCTTCACACGAAGAGCGAAGAGACGCTTGTCTCCTCGTGGATCGACTTAATCGCTTTCGCTAACAGCGGCGCGATGCTCAGCACTTTAATATTAGTTAACTCACACGCGCGATCACGCAGCGGGATCGTATTCGTCACGGCCATCTGCTCGATGTCGGATTGTTCAAGCGCCTCGCAGGCGCGCCCCGACAGCACGGGATGCGTAAAGCAGGCGTGAATTCGCTCGGCCCCAGCCTCCTTAAGCGCCTTCGCCACTTTCGTCAGCGAGCCGCCCGTGTCGCACATATCATCAACAATCAAACAACTACGTCCCTGCACGTTGCCGACGACGTTCATCACTTCGGCGACGTTGGCCTTCTCACGCCGCTTATCGCAGAGCGCGAGTTCCGCATTCAAGCGTTTGGCGTAAGCGCGCGCCCTCTCCGCACCGCCCGTATCGGGCGCAACCACTGTCAGATTCGGCAGCGGATTCTTCTGGTAATGATTGATCATCACCGGAGCGGCGTATAGGTGATCCACCGGCACGTCAAAGAACCCTTGAATCTGCGAGGCATGCAAATCAATCGTCAAAATACGCTGTGCCCCGGCCGTCACCATCAGGTTCGCCACCAGTTTGGCCGCAATCGGCACGCGCGGTCGATCTTTCTTGTCTGAGCGCGCGTAACCGTAATACGGAATCACAGCCGTCACACGCTCGGCTGATGCCCGGCGAAAAGCGTCGAGCATCACCAGCAGTTCCATCAGGTTCGCATCCGTCGGCGGGCACGTCGGCTGGACGATAAAAATATCGCTGCCGCGCACATTCTCTTCGATCTGAAAATTGTACTCGCCGTCCGAGAACCGCTCCGTCACGGCTCGCCCCGGATCGCAACTCAGATAATGGCAAATCTCTTCGGCCAGCGCGCGATTGGCGTTGCCGGTAAAGACTTTGATTCCGCCCGTTGTGCTCATAGGTTAGATGTCAGATGCTAGATGTCAGATATTAGAAGCGAATTACCAACATCTGACATCTAGCATCTGATCTCTGATTAAATTGGCTGGGGCGGGTGGATTCGAACCAACGAATGCCGGTTCCAAAGACCGGTGCCTTACCACTTGGCTACGCCCCAATATCAATTCCCGTCGCTTAACCTTAAGGGTTGCGCTCGAGCAAGTGGGCACATGGCCCGAGGGCCTCTCGATATGCGGCCCGCCTGAGCGCCCCGCACAAGAAAATACGCCAGCCTTTTTCCGCTCTCAAGCGTTGGGCGGCGCGTTCCTGTGCTTCGCTGTTGTCAAAGATACCAAAGACGCTTGAGCCGCTTCCCGCCAGGAGACTCGCCCGCGCTCCCGCCATCATCAAAGCATTCTTCACGCGGGCTATTTCCGGTTCGAGGCGAAGCACCACCCGCTCAAAGTCATTATACAGATGATACTGAATCAAATCGGGAATTTGCGCGTTGCCACGCGAACTAGAGAGAATAATGTCGCTACTCTGCTTTGTCAAGGCTGGCGCGCTCAACGCTTTGTAGGCTTCACCGGTCAATACTTTGACAGCGGGCGTGACTATCAGCAGGCGTAAATCGCCCACATCCGCGAGCGGTAAAATCCGCGTGCCCAACCCTGAGCCTGCGGCCGTCCCCCCTGTCAAAAAGAAGGGGACATCCGCACCTAACCGCGCGCCCATTGCGGCCAGCTCGCTGCCCGTTGCCTCGATGCCCCAGATATGCGCGAGACCAACGAGCGCGATGGCGGCGTTCGATGATCCGCCGCCCAGGCCCCCGCCCGCCGGAATATGCTTTTCCAGATCAACCGTCGCACCCTTCTTGCCTATACCATATCGCTCTCTGAGCAAGATGGCCGCGCGATAGATCAGGTTGGCTTCATCAACAGGAATGCCAGGCACATCGCAGCGTATTTGGACGCGCGCATCGGCGCGCATGGTGAAACGCAAACGATCATGCAGCGTGACGGTTTGAAAGATGGTATGGAGTTCGTGGTAATCGTCCGGACGGCGACCCAGGACATGGAGCGTCCAGTTGATTTTGGCGAAGGAAGGAAGAGTTAAAGCGTCATCCAACAAGATGGGCGGCTGACCTCAAAAAAGCGCCAGCCGCCCTGATCCTGAGAACATAAAAGGGGGCGTTAGCGCGCGATAAAAACCTGCGTTAGATAAACTCTACCATCCTCAGCCCGCGCGATGCCGATAGCGGAACGCGTGAATCTGTCGTTCAGGATATTTTCGCGATGCTTGATTGAGCGCATCCAGCGCTCGACGGCGAAGGCCGCCGGATCCTCGAAGCCCTGATTATACGCGATATTCTCGGCCAGCATGCTCCACCCGCGAATGTTACTGTTGCGCGCGCGCTCCTGCATACTGCGCCCGTCCGGGCTCGTATGATCGAAGAACTCCTGACGCGCCATGTTATCTGAATGCACACGCGCCATCCTGCACAACTCTGCATCCCAGACAAGAGGTTGCTCGCCATTACTGATGCGCTGCTCGTTGATGAGATCAAAAGCGCGCCGCTCAAGGCTCGAAGCGCTCATTGAGGAGGAAGAGGCGGCGCTCATCGGTCGCGGCATAGAGCTTGGCATGACCTTATGCGCTCGCATCTGGGCTCTACTGCCCGCGCCGGTGCCAGATGCCGTGATCATACGCGCCACAGGACGATTAGCAGCAGACTGCCCCAGTGCGACAGTCGCCGTCATGATGATAAAAGCGAATGATAGAGTGCAGAGGAGAAAAGCGGATCGCGCCGAGCACAATACTATCGTTCGGGGGAACTGATTTTTTTTCATTCTAGGGGAACGCTCTTTCTCGCCGAAGCGTGCCAGGCCGTGAGAAAGCTTTGTTTGTCCTGACCGCGCTAGGGGCTCCGAAGCCGGTCGCTAACTAACAAAAGCGATATTAACAGACTGTTTTACTATGATCAACTCTTTTTTTTGAGAGTAGTTACCGACTAAACGAGGTTAGGGAAGAGTGTTGTATCAGGGGAGTACAACGACGGTCATTTTGACGCCGGGCTGTTTAACTTGGCCTTGATTCTGGTTATTTCGTCAACTTCAACAGCGAGGGCCAGGGCTTTTTGCCAAGCCGCACGGGCCTGTTCGGTTTTGCCGCGCCGCTGATATATATCGCCAAGGTGATTATGAATCGTCGCCGAGGTGGCATCGCGCCGCGCAGCCTCACTCAGATGGCGCTCGGCCTCGTCAAGGTTGCCGAGTTTGTAATAAACCCATCCAAGACTATCCAGAAAAGATGAATTGGTCGGCTCTGCACGCACAGCCTTTTGGATCATCTCCAGCGCTTCGCTCAACCGCTCGTTACGCTCGACCAGAAAGTAGCCGAGGTTATTGAGCGCCGTCGCATTGTTAGGCTCGCGCGCCAGGATGCGACGCAGGGATTCCTCTGCGCCCTTTGGATCGCCTGCGCGTTCCTGCGCCGAGGAGAGCGTAATGAGCGCAGCGGCGATGAGATCCTGACGTTCGGCTGGCGCTAATTCCAACATTTGGCGCGCCGCCTCGACAGCCTCCCTCCCGCGACCCGCTTGTGTATATAGCGTAGAGATCAGGCGATAATTATCAAAGTCTTCAAGCGAGCCCTTCAGCCGACCGCGCAGGAGCGTCATGGCTTCGTCAACGCGACCGAGGTCTGTGAGAGTGGCGGCTTCGAGGTTAACCAGTTGCTGCTCGTCGGGAAAACGCAGGCGCGCGCTCCGTATGGTCTTGAGGGCTTCCTCCCGGCGTCCCTGGTTGCGTAAAAAATCTATGTACTCCTCTTCGGCAGTCGGATCACTTGGCCCAAGCAGGCGACGCATGCGCTCAATCGTCGCCCTCACCTCGGATGTGCGCCCGGCCAGCTTTTGTAGATTGACGATGCGTTGTAAGACTACCGCCGCGATCTCTCGTTCATTATCAGAATCGAGAACAGAGTTGCCGATGTTGCGCTCTTTCAGTAGTTCTTCAAAGACGGCGATAGCATCCGCGTAGCGCAAAGCGTCCGAGAGAATTTGCGCGAGAAAGAGCCGCAGCAAGAGTTGCTCGCGATCGCCCTTGGCCTGTCTGGCGATACTTGCGCGAACCGTCGCCACAGCATCATCAATGCGACCCGCACGCGCCTGTATGCGCGCCAGCAACCTGACGGTAGCAGTGTTCGTGGGATCACCGGCGACGATTCGTTGCAGTTCCGTGATTGTCTCTGTATCGCTTCCGCTGGCCTCGAAAGCCTGGCCCAGGAGTTCTGAGTATCCTTTGTTTTCCGGGTTGAGAGCGATGGCGCGGCGAATGGCTGCGATGGCCTCTGTGGTACGTCCTATCGCGATCAAAGCTTCACCGAGCCGCGCGTTCGCAGCATCTGTCGTCAACTCGCGACCGTTCGTGACGAATTGAAAGATGCGCGCGTCCAGAGCGGGCGATGCGCCAACCCAGCGCGTCCATGCCTCTATCGCTTCCTTGTATTTCCTGGTCGCGTAAAAGAACTCACCGAGTAGGGCCCATGCTTCCGGGTCTGTCGGATCAAGCCGCGCCACCTCGCGCAGTTCACCGATGGCCTGCTCCGCAGCTTTTTTATCCAGATTATTGTCGCGCAAGCCGCTCTTGATCGAGTAGATGCGTGACAGAATGCGATGTCCGCCAACGTTGTTCCGATCGAGACGCGTGGCGATTGAGGCTTCGCGTTCGGACAAAGGGAAGTCTTGCGGAGGATAGAAAAACGCCAGTTCGGCAAGCGCCGTGTGCGCCTCTGCAAGCGTTGGATCGAGGACGGCAGCCTGCTGAAAAGATTGCTGCGCAAGACGCGCCAGAGAAGCCGAGAGTCCGCCCCGCAGACTCGTCATGTATCGCTGCCCTTCGAGCAGTTTGGCGTATGCCTGAGCGCGTCGCTCACGCGGCGTCGAAGACTGTGGCGTCGCGGATGTAGTAGCTTGAGTCGAAGCGTCATTGCTTTGATTCGTCAACGCAGGAGGGCTCTTGCCGGGCGTCGGACCGGGTGCTACAGGCGTAGAGGGTTGCGCATGCGCGAGCGGCATCGTCGCTGTAAAGGCTGCGAAAAAGAGGCACGCGATCAAGATGCGAGGGGCCACGCTTAAAGATCCTTTCACGCTACTGTTCCTTTCGCGGGCGGAGCATCGGCATCGCCCGTCTCCTGAATCCCGCGCACGACGCGCTCCCATGCCGTGCGACGCGGATAGCAGTAAAGCAGAACAGCTATGGCAACAAGTCCGGCACGCAGCATCTCGTATTCATTGTTGGTCAGGATTGTGCCGATGAAACCCATGAGGGCGATTGCCAGAGCCAGCAGTGCCACTTGAATAGTAGTTCCCTGCAAGGTCTTCAATAGTCCTGAGATGCCGCGTAGCCCGGCAATGTCTTGCAGGCGCATGGCGGCGAATCTTGTGCGCCGCAACGCGATTGCGCCAAGACCCAGGAAGAGCATAGCGATTCGCAGGACTCCGGGGAAAGAGGGATCGCCCATCGGCCTGTAAAGTTTCTCATGCATCGCAAAAGCGATGGCGACGAGCGAGAGTGTCAGTAAGATAAAACCGCTGACGACCATGACGGCGGCGCGATGGCGGCGTGCCAATTCATCCTGCGTATTTTCGGTCACTTCAGTCATGGGTCGGTCAATCAAACATTCGTCGGCACTTTTCCCCCAAGTGCATGCTACTTGTGATATGCCGGGCGAAATTTTAGCACTCGCTCTTCACGCCTAGCAAACAGGCGTTATACCCGTAAACTTTGATGTCCCGGTATTTTTCACTAAACCTGAGCGGTGTCGGCCAATATCTTGCCGCAGGTGTGGGATGAGCAGGCCAGCGATAGTAATTACTACTAAGGTTGCCGGCCTGCTCGCTTCTTAAGGCTTCGCGCCCGCCGGGGTCGTCGTCGTCGTGGGGGTCGCGGTCGGAGGCTTGATGGCGGGCGGTGGTGTCGCGGGGTTAATCCCGGCGCCCGGCGCTGCCGCAGGGGTCGGTTGGGCACGGACTCCCTGCGAAGCAGGTCTTACGGCCGGGCGCGCTGGCGCAGTGCGCTGCACGGGCGCTGCCACAGAGGGAGCGTTGGGCGTCGACGAGGATGGCAGCTCGCCCTGATTTCGCATGACGATGTCTATTAGGTCATTGCCGTTCTTGTCATCCTTGCTGATCAACACACCGTTCTTATTAACCGTCAGTTCAACCGTGCCCAGCACTTCACTCACCACTTTCTGCATCGTTCCGGGGCGCACCGGCGGCGGCAGCTTCTGTTTGATCGGATCAGGATCGGGTATGGCAGCGCCGATCTTGGTCAACTGATCCTTGGCATTCTCCGCAAACTCGCTATTGGGCCAATCGCGCACCACCTGTTGATAGAATTTTGCGGCCTCATCAGGCTCCTCCTCTTGCACGTAGAGGTCGCCGAGACGCATGAGCACCTCATCCATGTAAGAGAAGTTCGGATACTTCTCAAGGATTTCGCGCAGGCGCGATTGCGCGCCCTTCAATCCGCCGTTGTTGTTCTCGTTACGTTTATAATAGAAGCGAGCGACCTGCAGATTGTGCATCGCCAGATTCTCCTGGACTTCGCGCAGGCGACGCTCTACGTCAGAGCGCAGTTGGGTGTCAGGAAACTGCTGGAGGAGGACTTTTAGACGCACCTCGGCCTTGCGCGCGTTTGTGGTCTGGCGACTTGGAAGCCCCATCTGCCTCATATCCGACTCGGCGATCTTAAGCATCACGTCGTCGGCGAGCGGGTGCGTCGGGAAAAATGTCAGCCAGTCCTGATAGGCCGCAGCGGCTTGAATCAAGGAACTGGTCACGCCTTCCAGATAAAAGGAGTCGGCGATGGCGAGCTTTGCCATTGGCAGATAGGTCGAATCAGGGTAGGTGGTAATGATCGTGCTGAAAAGCAGGCGGCCTGTCTCATGACTGCCTTTGCGTACCTCTTTGGCCGCCTCTTCAAACAGCACTCGATCACGACCGGGCGCGACCGTGCCTGTCAGTTCTTCATACTTATCGTCGCCTCCGCCACCGAAGATTCCGAGAAAGCCTCTCTTCTTTTTCTTCTTGGGCTGCGCGCTGCCGGTCGTCGTCGTCGTCGTCGCGTTGCGTGCGCTGGCAGTACTTAAGAGCCCTGCCTCGACGCGCGTATTCAGCTCGGCGACGGAGGTTTCCAGGCGATCAAGCAGACCTGCTTCGAGCCGTTCGGAACGTTCCACATTCGAGCGCGCGTTTTGAACCTCGGTCAGGACGGAGCTGACCTCTTGCTCCAGCCCTCGCAGGCGAGAGCGCGGATCATCAGCCGACGCTGTTTGTCCATCGCCGTCCCTGGAGTTGATAGAGGAGATCGCGTTGTTGAGTGAGCGCCTCATGGTATCGAGCCGCGATTTCATCACGTCCAGACGCTGCGTGGGCGTGGCATCATTGCCCTGCGCAAACGCGGTGGCGGCGACGACAAAACACGAAATTAAAATCGCGCCAATGGCGATCAATGCGGGACGACGAAAATACATTATAAAACCTCCAATAAAACTAGGGAGTAACCAAGGGATGAGGGATGAGGAATGAAATAAAAAGCATTTGTCTTTTCTTATTCATCCCTCTGCGCTCATCCCTCGATTCCTATGCCCATTGCAATGTTGCTTCGCGAAGCTCGCGGACTGCCTGAGCGGGGTCTGGCCCGCCAAAGACGGCTGAACCGGCGACGATGATTTCTGCGCCTGCCGCAGCTATATCTCCAATGTTTGTTCGATCAATGCCGCCGTCTATCTCGATGCGGACGGGCAAGGCCCGCTCGTCAATCATGCGGCGCAGGCGTCTGAGCTTGTCAAGAGATGTAGAAATAAATTTCTGTCCGCCGAACCCCGGATTAACGCTCATCAAGAGAACAAAATCGGTGAAGGGCAATGCTTCTTCCAACTCGACTAGGGACGTGGCCGGATTAATCGCCACCCCGGCCTGCGCGCCCTTCTTTCTGATCGCAGAGAGCGTGCGATGCAAGTGCGCGTCGGCCTCGACGTGAACTGAGACCATCTGCGCACCCGCTTCTGCGAATTGCTCGGCCCAGCGGCCCGGCTCTGAGATCATAAGATGCGTGTCAACGATCAATTGGGTGTGGCTGGCGACCGCTTTAGTGACAGGCAATCCCACAGTGATATTGGGCACGAAGTGGCCGTCCATCACATCAACGTGGATAACGCTCGCGCCGCCGCGTTCGACCGCAGCGATCTCTTCGCCGAGCCGCGTGAAGTCGGCGGAAAGGATCGAAGGAGCAATATCTACCATGAGCTTAAGTTTAGAGGGCGCAAGCGTGCCCTACGGTCTGGGTTCAAACAACCTTGGAGAGATATGGACGTAAAATACACAGGCTAAATTCTAGGGCGTCGTGCCCGGCGGACGACTCGGAACAAAAGGAGGCGTCGTGGGCACAGGCGCGGGGCGCTTGTTCGCGTTGACGTTATCGGCGCTACGATTAACGTTCGGCGCGCTGGTATTCACGTTGCGGTTATTAGCGTTGCCGTTACTGGCATTGCGATTGTTCGCGTTGCGATTGCTGTTGCCGTTGTTGGCGTTATTGCTATTATTGGCGTTCCTGTTATTGGCGTTCTTATTTGACTTCGGCTTGTTCTGGTTCTCGTTCTGATTACTGGTTTCCCAGGCATCGCGCGTATTCTGATTCGGTGTCCCCTTATTGGTTTCCGGCTTCTTCTCCGTGTTGTTATTGCCGGTGACGGTGGGGGCGCTCTCGCCCTCTTTTGCGCCGCGCGCTAGGACGACTGCCACGGTCTGCCCGACTTTTATGACCTGATCCTTCTGCGGCGATTGATCAATGATCGTATCGGGCTGAGCGTCCGGGCTGAAGCGCGTGGCGCGTACTCGCATGTGCAGTCCGGCTCCATCGAGCGCGGATTCCGCCGTCATACGGTCTTTGCCTTTCACGTCCGGCACTTTCACTTCCGGGCTGCGCAATGAAAGGTAGATCGTCCCGCCAAGGCCTAAGATAAAAGCGACCGCAATGGCAATAATGATTCCGATCTTACTCAACGCCGAGAGCGCCCGCTTTACCACCATACGACCTTCCGTTGCCTCTCTACCTCTGACAGGGGCGCGCTACTTCAGGAGAAACTCGCGCGCGCGAACGCTTCGGGAAACCAAGTCGCGAAGTCTAACACCCGTCTCCGCCCAGCCGCAAGTTGCCGTTAAAGCTTAACTTCGGCGCTCAAAGCCCGCGATAAAGAAGCCGTCCGCGCCATCACGCTGCGGCCAGGTGCGCGCCGCTCCTTCCCCGCTCCGAAGCCCTTCGGGCGCGTCTACAGAAATCTGTCTGAAAGCGCCGTTTTCTTTGAGAAAGGAGGCCACAACTGCTTCGTTTTCTTCCGGCTCGACGGAGCACGTAGAGTAGAGGAGGCAGCCACCGCTTCGCACTGTTTTCGCGGCATGCGCAAGAATGGCGCTTTGTCGCTCTGACAACTCGGCCACGTCAGAG
The DNA here is from genome assembly GCA_046714695.1 of Pyrinomonadaceae bacterium. Lineage (GTDB taxonomy): Bacteria > Acidobacteriota > Blastocatellia > Pyrinomonadales > Pyrinomonadaceae > DASQYE01. The sequence goes on along the minus strand of JBKKAL010000271.1, from coordinate 11,019 downwards.
GGTGAGATGCGCCAGCGTATTTCGGGGTTGCGCCGAAGCGTGCCCGTCCCAGTGCAAGGCGCATCCACCAGCACACGGTCAAAAGAGCCGTCGGCAAACGGTAGAGGAAGCGTCCCGTCGTATACGACGGCGACTATGGAACGAGAGTGTTGCCGCGCCCCGCTCTCAAGCACTGTGCGCAAGCGCTGCTCGTAGAGGTCGCCTGCGACGATTAATGCCGCTCCGCCCGTTCTATCGGCGATGGATGTCGTCTTGCTGCCCGGCGCGGCGCATACGTCCAGCACGCGCTCACCTGCCTGCGCATCAAGGAGATGAGCCGCCAACTGCGATGCTTCATCCTGAATATAGATCAAGCCCGCCTGGGCCAACTCGCGTAACAGAGCGCTCGCGCCACTGATGCGCCATGCACCGGGCGCAATCTCGGAAGGGGTAAGCACTCCACCGGTGGCGCGCAAGTTTTCGAGTACATCAAGGTTCTCCTGCGCACGAGCGGCAACGATGCGAAACGCGACGGGCGGCGCTTCTCCGTTGGCGCGCGCAAATGCTTTTGTCACGTCGAAGCCGAACGCGCTCGTCCAACGCTCGATCAACCATCGCGGGTGCGAAGTCTCGACCGCAAGGCGTTCGAGCGGATCGTTGATCACCTGCGACGGATCATACTGCGGCTCTTTTATGGCACGCCTCAGCACGGCGTTGATAAAACCCGCCGCCGAGGAGACGCGCGACCTGTAGGCTAGATTGACCGCTTCATTGACCACAGCCGAGGGCGGTATGCGCGAGAGAAAACGAAGCTGGTAAAGCCCCAGACGAAGAGCGCGGCGCACCGGCGCATCCAATCGCGTGGCATCGCGTCCGGCGAAATGCTCAATTAGATGATCCAGCCAGAGTTGTCTGCGCAGCACGCCGAGCACCATCTCATAACAGAGAGAGCGATCATCTGCTCGCAGCTTCTCCTCATCAAGCGCGGCCAGCAGGACGGAAGCGAACGCGCCTTCATCCTCGACGCGCCGCAACACCTCGAAAGCGGCGAGGCGCGCGGGCGAAACGACACGCGGGCCCTGCGTCCCACGCCCAACATGTTTTTGATGACTTTTACCGGCGGCCAACGAACTTATCCCAATCTTTCGCACGCATGGAGTCGCGCGCCGTTCAGAAAATCGCGCACGCTCAAACGGCGCTTGCCCTCCGGCTGTACTTCCAAAAGACGCAGGATCGTTTTATCGCCGCACGCAACCCACAGATCATCACCATCCGCCTTGATGACCTCTCCACAATCGCCTGCGACAATTGCATCCGCCTTTTGAACAGAGGCGCGCCAGACGACCAGTCGCCCGCCCTGATATAAAGTATGGGCATTGGGCCAGGGTTGAAATCCACGCACACGCCGCTCTATCTCAAAGGCGGTCTGAGCCCAATCAATAAGGCCGTCCTCCCGCTTGAGCATGGGCGCTAGAGTCGCATCCTCATCTGCTTGCGCGCGCGGTTCGATCTCGTCAAAGCGCTTGAAAGTATCTCCGAGCAAATCCGCGCCCGCGAGAGAGAGACGCAGCATCAACTCCGGCGCGGTCTCTGTTGGGCCAATCAATGTCTTGTGTTGTAACAGAATTGCCCCCGTATCGAGCCCCTCGTCCATCTGCATAGTGGTTACGCCCGTCTCCGTTTCACCGCGCACTATTGCCCAGTTAACCGGAGCTGCGCCCCTGTATTTTGGAAGCAGCGAGAAATGTACGTTGACGCAACCTGCGCGGGGAGCGAGCAAAAAGGCTGGGGGCAGAATACGCCCGTAAGCGACGACCACAGCCGCATCCGCATTGTAAGAAGCGAAAAGTGTGTGTGCCTCCGGGGTTCTGATCTTTATGGGCTGATGAACTGGAAGACCGCACAGTTGCGCGTACTCTTTGACGGGCGGGGCTTTCAGTTTATTGCCCCGGCCGGCGGGCCTGTCCGGCTGCGTCCACACGGCCACTACCTCGTGGCCGTCTTCGAGACAACGCCGCAATGTCGGCACAGCCGCCTCGGGCGTGCCCATGAAGATCAAACGCATAAAAAGCAGATGTTGGATGTCAGATGTTTGATGTTAGAGAGCTACAATCTCGCGGCCGTTGTTTTACACCGGCATCCAGCATCCGGCATCTGACATCTGTTTTTAGAATGCGCACCTGTAGTTACTGAATTCGTAGAGCGTTTGCCACTGCCCCTTCTGTTTACGGTAGATCATGTAACCGTCTCCCTCTAAGCCTAACTTCATGGTGATGACCTCGCTTGTGCCGTCACCGTCCAGGTCTAGCTGGTCAATGAAGCGCTCGGTATAAACACCGTCTTGACCTACAACGTCTATGTTGGCTCCGCTCATGATGTCTTTCGACGTGAATCGGTCGTAGTTCGAGAGCGCGGCCTTGTAGGAGTTGCCGTCCGCTTCGGCCAGGAGGAAGAGCACATATCTTTCCTGGCCGCCCTTCGTCTTCTTGACGACGAAGCTGCCGATCAACTCCGCCTTACTGTCGCCCTTAAGATTGGTCGCCGTGAGATTGACGGTTACCATGCTCGGAAGCAAAGCGGCGGGAACACCCTTCTGTTTGTAAATGTCCTTCGCCAGAGCCAACACGCTCGCACGCTCGGCGGCGGTCGGAGCACGACGCGAGCCCTGCGCGCGGCCCAGCGAATCCGAGTTGGTCGCCAGAGCCATCACGTTGGCATTGAGCCTCGCCTGTGTCTGCAAACTCACTTCGGCCCCTGTTTTAAGACACTCGGAGTCTTTAGTGGATGCTTTGACGGTCAATGATCCGGCGGAGCCTCCGCCTGAGAGCAAGCGATACTTCTGCCCCTTGCCATAATAGTCAGAGGCGAAGCGAGAGATTTCCGCGGCGTCGGAATCTCCCGCGACTGGCTGTTTATAGCCGCCCTGCTCGATCATTAAGATGGGGACTATCGTGGCACTCTGCGCGGCGCGAGAGGAGGAGACGACGAAGACGACAGTCTTCGCCCCACTTCCCTGTAGCTCTGCCCCGGCCCGCGTCGCGCCCAATCCGAACAGACCGCACAGAGATAAAGAGATCGCCGTCAATAATGCGATGAAACGGAAACGTAAAACCATAACTCTCCCTTTTGAAGATTGATTCATTAAATTAACTTTAGATGGCGGCGCGCTTCTCAGCTTTCGTATTCCTGGCCGCTGCCGTTTTGGTGGAGATAAGCTTGGCCTGTAGGTAGAGCCCAAGATAATCGCGCCCGCCCGCTTTCGAGTCGGTGCCGGACATATTGAAGCCGCCGAAGGGATGCGCGCCGACAAGTGCGCCCGTACATTTGCGATTCAAGTACAGATTGCCCGCATGAAACTCGCGTCGCGCGCGTTCGAGCTTCTCTTCGTCGTTTGTATAAACTGCGCCGGTCAAACCGAACTCCGTACCGTTGGCGATGCGGAGCGCGTCATCAAAATCCCGCGCGCGAATAACGGCCAGCACAGGCCCGAAGATTTCTTCCTGTTCGATTGTCGCGCCCGCTTCCACATCCGCGATCACGGTCGGCTCGATAAAGAAGCCCTGCTCCCCGTCCGCGCCTCCACCCGCGAGCACGCGACCGCCTTCCGCCTTTCCCTTCTCGATATATTCATTGATCGTCTTAAACGCCTTCTGGTTGATAACCGCGCTCATGTTGATTGAAGGGTCTACGGGGTCGCCGACCTTTATCTTCCCTGTTCGCTCGGCGATCTTCTCAAGCATGGAATCGTAAACATCAGTGTGAATGATGGCGCGCGAGCAGGCGGAGCATTTCTGTCCCTGGAAGCCGAAGGCTGATTGCACCACTCCGGTCGCAGCCTCGTCCAGATCCGTATCCGCATCAACGATGATCGCATCTTTGCCGCCCATCTCGGCGACGACTCTCTTGATCCAGATTTGTCCCTTCTGATGTTTGGCCGCGCGTTCGTTGATACGCAGGCCCACCTCTTTCGAGCCTGTAAAGGCGACGTAGCGTGTCTTTGGATGGTCAACGATAACGTCGCCGACCTCAGCGCCGGAGCCTGTCATAAAGTTGACGACGCCCGCAGTCAGTCCTGCCTCTTCCAGAAGCTCGAAGAACTTGTAAGCGATGGTCGGCGCATCCGAGGAGGGTTTAAGGACGACCGTATTGCCCGTGACCACAGATGCGACGGTCATGCCTGCCATGATCGCCAGTGGAAAGTTCCACGGCGGGATGACAACGCCCGTGCCGAGCGGGATATATTCGAGCCGGTTGTCCTCGCCCTCTATCTTCGTCAAAGGCTGATCAGAGGCGTAGCGCAGCATCTCGCGCGCGTAGAAATCGCAGAAATCTATTGCCTCCGCCGTGTCGCCGTCCGCCTCCGCCCACGTCTTCCCGACTTCGTAGATCATCCATGCAGACATCTCATGCTTACGCTGGCGCAGGAGTGTGGCAACGCGAAAGAGCAGGTCGGCGCGTTCGCGCGCAGGCGTGTTGCGCCACGTCGCAAAGGTCTCGTTGGCGTTCTCGACTGCGTGGCGCGCAAGCTCGGCGGTCGCCTTTTGAAAACGCCCGACCACTTCCGTCTTCTTCGCAGGGTTGTAGCTCTCGAACGTGCGCCCCGTCATGACACGCTCCCCGCCGATCACGAGCGGATAGTCGCGCCCAAGCTGACCCTTGACCTTCTCGATGGCGGCGCGCATCGCTTGCGCGTTCTCTGCATTGGTGAAATCCGTAAACGGCTCGTTGCGAAATTCGCTCTGCATACTCTCTTCCTGCTCCTCGAAATTAATTTTCCTCAAATACTATCACAGAAACAAAAGGCGGTCGCCGCTCGGTGAAGCATGCGACCGCGTCCCTTGCGATCAGACTTTTTAGCGTTGCCAATTACCACTGGCCCGCTTTCTGTAGCCTTCTGATCTTGCGTTTGACCAGTTCGCGTTTGAGTATAGTCGTTTTGTCTATAAAGACGATGCCGTCGCAGTGATCCGTCTCGTGCAGCATACAGCGGGCGGTCAATTCCATCCCATCAACCTCGAAGAGATTTCCATCCACATCGTGCGCGCGCACTACAGCACGGAAATCGCGCTTGACCGGGAAAAAGATGCCGGGAAAAGAGAGGCATCCTTCTTCACCATCCTGTTCGCCCTCGACGCGCAAGACCTCCGGGTTTATCAACACGATGCGTTGCGACGGGTCTTTTCCCACCGAACAATCCATCACGAACAGGCGTTTCGAGACGCCCACCTGCGGCGCTGCAAGACCCACGCCCGGCGCGGCATACATCGTCTCGAACATATCGTTGACGAGCTTTTGCAGATTCTCGTCAAACTCCGTGACAGCCTCCCCCGGCGTCAAAAGCACAGGGTTCGGATAATGTAGGATCTCTAAAAGTGCCATCTCGCTTTTCCTTTACTGTGAGTGATGGCGTTTTCGCGCGCACCAATCTTTTCGCCTGCCGCCTTATTTTACGGTAAATAGTCTCCACTCGCCAAACGGCAGTGTTAGAGGCGCAGTGCTGCTCTCCACCTTTGCCCGCAGCTTTACGTTTACTGCGCTTCTCCCGTATCGTACAAATCAACAAAGCTAAAGGGCAGAATCGGTCGTGCTCTTCGACAGAGCACAAACCAAAAATGAATCAGGCGGGCTGGAGAAAAGAACCCGGCGGAAAGCATCTGGATTTATGGCAAAGGCGGATACGACGATAAAGAAGGCCAAGCGAGAGGCGGACGAGGTGATGGAAGAGGTTGCTTCGCACCCGTGGGTCGAGCGGCTGGCGCGCTTCGGCTACGCCGCCAAGGGTGTGGTCTATATTGTCGTCGGCGCGCTGGCGATGATGGCTGCCATCGGTATGGGCGGCGAGACGACCGATCTTCGCGGCGCGTTGCAAACCATCGAGGATCAGCCGTTTGGAAAGTTTGCGCTTGGAACGGTCGCCTTCGGTCTCATCGCTTATGTTATCTGGCGCTTGATTCAGGCGATTGCCGATGCGGACGATAAAGGCAGTGGCATGAAAGGAATCAGCCTGCGCATCGGCTACGCAGGCAGCGGGCTGGTTTACGCTGGCCTGGCTTTTACAGCCGCCAAAATCCTCATTGATGTAGGTGACCCGGACAGCAGCAGCAGCAAAACTCAGCAACATTGGACGGGGCGTTTATTGTCCGTGCCTTATGGACGATGGCTGGTCGCGCTCGTCGGAGCATCGGTCGTGGGCTTCGGCCTTTATCAAATATTCAAAGGTCTCAGCGGCAAGTTTCGCAAACGACTTAAACTGGGGCAGATGAGTTTTGCAAAGAAGACGTGGGCGACCATTATTGGCAAGATCGGTTACGTTGCGCGCGGCATCGTCTTTCTTCTCGTCGGCAGCTTTCTCGTTCGCGCCGCGCTCAACTACAATCCGGAGGAGGCCAAAGGATTAGAGGGCGTGTTTGATACCCTGGCACAAGGGCCTTTCGGCCAATGGATAATGGGCGTCGTCGCGGCGGGTCTGATCGCCTATGGTATCTATACGCTCGTCGAGTCGCGTTATCGTCGCATCGCCGGTTCCTGACCGTACCTGTTTTTAATAACCGCGTAATTGCTCGTGGTAGCCGTCGAAGTTGCGGCGCATCTCTCCAAGGCTGTCGCCGCCGAACTTTTCGCGCATCGCGCCGGCCAACACGAGCGCGACCATCGCCTCGCCGATCACCCCTGCGGCCGGAACAGCCGTCACGTCCGACCGCTCGAAGGCCGCCGACTCTTCCTCCTTAGTATCTATATCCACAGAGCGCAACGCGCGCCTGAGCGTCGAGATGGGCTTCATGTGCCCGCGCACGCGCAGCTCTTCGCCGTTGGTGATGCCGCCTTCGAGGCCGCCCGCGCGGTTAGAATGACGCTTGAACTCTTTCGCCGTCTGATCGTACGCGATCTCGTCATGAGCAAGAGAGCCGGGCAAGGCGCTTACTTCCGCGCCCGCACCGATACTGACCGCTTTGATCGCCGGGATGGACATCAGGGCTTGGGCCAATCGTCCGTCCAACTTCAAATCCCATGCCGTATGCGAGCCCAGGCCAGCGACGACGCCACGCGCGACGACCTCGAAAATACCGCCGAGCGTATCGCCCTCTTTTCGCTTCTCGTCTATCAAAGCGATCATACGCGACTGCGATTCAGTGTCCGCGCAACGCAGCGGCGCATCTTCAGGAATAGCAGCAATCGAGTCCCATGACAGCTCAAGCGGCGTGTCGGGCACACCGCCGAGTTGTATAACGTGGCTGCGAATCTCGCTCCCGAACTGTGAGAGCAACTGTTTGGCGAGCGCACCGCACGCCACGCGCGCCGCCGTCTCGCGCGCCGACGCCCGCTCAAGAATATTGCGCAGATCTCGCGCGCCGAACTTTTGTCCGCCAGCGAGGTCTGCATGACCGGGGCGCGGGCGCGAGAGGCGGCGCGATTTTTCCGCCGGAATATCTCGCGCATCAGTCGCCATCACGTCCGTCCAGTTGACCCAATCCTTATTTTCGATTATCAGAGAGAGGGGCGAGCCGAGCGTCAAACCGTGCCGCACGCCGCTCAGAATCTCCGCACTGTCCCGCTCTATCTTCATCCGACCGCCACGACCATATCCCCACTGCCGCCGCTCCAACTCGCGATTGATCGCGTCAGCATCAACCGGCATCCCCGCTGGCAGACCTTCGAGGATCGCGACCAGCGCGCGACCATGTGACTCTCCGGCAGTAGTAAAACGAAACATAAAATGTGTCTGCTTCAAGCCTGTGGTGCGATCAGTGCTTTAACGACTTTACCTTCCGCTACGTCGGCCAGCGCTTCGTTAGCCTGACTTAGATTGTAACGGTTAAGCTTTAATTGCGACCAGGCTTGAGAGAGCAAGGGATGGGCCATTATCTGTACGCCACGGTAAAAGTGCGAAAAGTCCGAGCCCCAGCAGCCGCGCACGTCTAAGTGTTTCCTGTTTAAATCAAGATGCGGATTGAAAGAGACCTCACCGTGATCCGTATATTGCCCGACGATGAGGACGCGGCCCGCATCGCGCGTATAGCGCATCGCCTCTACGACCGCACCGGGCGCACCCGTGGCTTCAATAGTAACGTCCGCCCCGCGACCATCTGTCTGTTCAAGCACCCATTGCCCGCGCGCCTTCTCGTCGCTCGTCTCTACGTTGAGCGTGGCTGCTACTCCTAACTTCCGAGCGGCTTCAAGACGATGCTCAGGAGCGCCGATACATAAAACCCGCAACGCCCCGCGCATCAATGCAAAGATGATGACCGAGAGCCCGACCGGCCCGCTGCCCAGCACCAGCACCGTATCGCCCAGCGCCACATCAGCGCGTTCAACGGCATGCAGCGCCGTCGGCAACGCACAACCTCCCGCCATAAACTTTTCGTAATCAATCTCCCCAAGGCGTATGCAGCGCGTGTCCGGCTTGAGATAGACCTTCTCGGCCCAGCCGCCTGTCAAGCCATCTGCCAGCCCGTAAGTGATGCCGTAAACTTTGCGATGCGGGCAGCGCGTAGAGGCCTTCGCTACGAGACAGTGCCAGCAGGCATTGCAGGTTCGATGAACATCTAGAAAGGTGACGCGATCACCTTCACTAAACGGCTGCCCTGCCACATCCAACAACTGACCGCGAATTTTGCTCAAGCGCCCGACCGAGACGTGACCGGGAATAAGCGGGTAGGGCACGCCCTGAAGCCTGCCCTGTTGCAGGTGAACATCCGTTCCACAGACCTCGCTTAGCTCGACCTCCATTAAAGCAGAGTCCGGCTCCAGTTCAGGCTCTGAAAGCTCCCGCACCTCGACGGGCGCGTGCGGCGCTGGCAACAATGCTGCTAACACTTTTGTCATAATATGAGTAACACCTAAAACCGGAATGAGCCGAGTGCCCGAATTAATCGAACCCGCCCCAGTGAATCAAACGCTCGACATTGCGGATGAAAGCCGTGCTACGTCTGCTCTGGTTAAATGAGTTATTAGATGTGGCATCAGGGCAGAGCGATCACTCTTTCTGATTCGTCGCTTTCCTGTGTAATAGGATTTTATCTTCACCCCGCATGCAAATAGATATTCCTTCTTTGCCCCTTGCACCACCAGGAAACGCTCTTCAATCTTCTTTTCAGTTCCGTCCGGAAATTGTAACGTCATGGTGAGAGAAAGTGTCGCCTCTCTTTTCCGCAACTCTAATACTGATAAGCCAAAGGTGTAACCCGATATATTCATCGCAGGCGAAACCCCTCCACCTCCGCCTCTACCTGCACCTTCAGCCAAAGACACCTCCAACCTTTGAAAACCATCAAATCCCTCAATAGCAAGCTCAACAATGATTTGCTTTCTCTTGTTAATCTCCCGATTATGATCAGCATTTTGGGCATCGCAAGGCAAAACAATAAGGCTATACAAGATAAGTATTTCAACTATTCTTCTTACGGATAAACTTTTCATCTTCCACTCGTTGCGGAAAGCTCCCAACGCTCGAATTTACTTGCATCGGGCAAAGATCATTCCACCTGCTATATAAAGACAAGCATTAATGAGATATTATCGAGGCATCGCGTTGAGTGAATTGTTATGTTGCGGCTGCCAGGCATTCGCGCCGCCGACTTGCTCATTTTGACCCACCCGAGTCTTTGCTCCGAGACAGGGTGAAGGCCAGGGCGAGCAGAAACAATGTCCCGAGAATGGGCGTCAGATTAATCTCTCCACGTCGCAGGTAATCAATCAGCGACGCAGAAAACGCTAGAGCAGCAGCAACAAGGGCGAGGATAATGCTGAGTTTGATTGTAGTTTGTTTCGTCATGTGTCCGATTTCCTTGTCATAGTTAAGAACATAGTAGCAGCATAACGATTGAATTGACGCGGGCGCGAAGAACGCTAGAGTTTAAGAAAGTAGCTGTTTGCGCCTCGCGTCCAATGATTTGTTATATGAGTCGTTATTATTAACCGTCGTTCTTGAGAGGCTAAAGTAATCACTGTTCAAACCCGGATAAATTGCAACGCTAAAGCAATCTTGCGAGATAATCTCAAATCTTCTGTGGGTAAGCACCCGATGGTCAATTCGCGGCGAGAAAGTCTGCCAACGAGGCAATATCTATCGCGCAGTGTCCTCCGTAGAGAGGGTGCCATCTAGTTTTTACTCCTCTTTTTATCGCAAGATTTGCCAGCGCTTCCGTGCCTTCAAAATTTCCATAATTGTCATACAGACCGCATGAAAGATATAGTTCCGGATAGCGCTGGTCTGCGCGCTCAATCAATGAAATTGGGTTGATTGCGTTCCATTCTTCGTTATTAGAAACATACTTTTTCGCCAGTTGTGTCACCCCGTATATTATTTTGGGATCAGCGCCTGTACGCTTTATAGCCGCTCTCTGAGTGGAATAATCAGAGAATGGGGACTCCAGGTAAACTCCCGGGCAAAGAGATGCAATCTTAGAAAACATCTCGGGGCGGCTCAGCCCTAATATCAACACATTTAATCCCCCCATGGATTCACCAAGCAATATTCTATGCCTTGGCTTACCTACTTTTGATTCAATTTCCGGCAGGCGGGCAATGAAGTCATCTAATAATCCGTTCTCCACCTGAGAATTCTTCGGAGTTAACAGCCAGACAGGTCCGTATGAAACGACCACGACAGTTGGCGGTTTAATTGATAATCTCTCCCAATAGGCTTGGACCTGTGAGGTAAAATAAGTGTCGTCGTTCCAAATGGAAGCGTCTAAGTTTCTTCCATGTAAGTGATAAATAACATCATCGCTTACTCCATTTTCTGCTCGATAAATGGTGTAATTTAAGTTGCCGCTGGTAAAGTGCTGCGGATTAGCCGGGGTGAATATTACCTTTTGATCTCCGGTTGGACTGGTAAAGTATTTCCACGCAAAATACCCACCGATCAAAAGGGCGATTAAAAGAAAGAATATAATAAGTTTTTTTTCATTTTTTGGTTTAAGAGAAAGTGTCTCAAAAACAGTTCGTTTTGAGAGGCTTATGTTTTGTATTAATTAACGTGAGTTCGACGTAAGCCGAACTATAAGACAAGTGCCGGAAGCTGCAACTGCTCTTTGACAC
>JBKKAL010000270.1:0-8540 GCA_046714695.1 Pyrinomonadaceae bacterium | reverse complement strand
AGTGGAGAGTGCCGACGACGGCCACGTAGTCGCAGCGAGAGGTGGCCTGCGAATTGATGACGTTGCAGTCCTGAAGGTAGTTTGCAGAGTCTGTGGTTAAATAATTGACGGTCAGAGCAACGGCGGGATCACCCGTACGGTTGACGATGACGTTGAGGCTGCCAATGCCTTCCGCTATGTTGTAGCTGCTCTGGCTTAATTGCAGATTGGGAGGCTCTATCGGATTAGTGGCCGGCGTGTTGTCGGTGATCTTGAAGACGCCACCGCCGCTGGTTCCTACATAGAGAGTGTTGGGATTGCCCGGCGCGAGAGTTAAGACTCGGATGACCAGATTGGTCAAGCCATTGTTGAAGTCACTCCAGTTCGCGCCACCATCCGTGCTCTTGAAGACCCCGATATTAGTAGCTATGTAAAGGATGGCAGGATTCTCGCGGTCAACTACGATAGCCGTAATTGCTAAATTGTTAGGCAGCCCGTTGTTGATTGCTGACCAGTTTGCGCCGCCGTCGGTGCTCTTGAATATCCCGTTGCCGGTACTTCCGGCGTAGAGGGTGCTGGTGTTGAGGGGATCAATCGCAACGGCTCTGATATAGGAGTAGCCTGGGCTCGGCACAAGGCCGGTAGCGCTCCAATTTAAACCACCGTCAGTACTTTTGAATAGGCCACTTTCAATCACATTATTGGCGTAAATGTCGCCTGGCGCGTAGAGTATTTGCGGATTAGCCGGGTTGATGGCGAGTCCGTAGGGGGTGAGGCCGCTGAAAGACTCCATGCGCCAGGTTACCCCACCGTCGGTGGTTTTCCACAGTTGGATACTACCTGAACTAATATATTGCCCTTCCGACGCTGCATACAGAATGTTCGGATTGGTGGGGTCCATCACGATCATGCTCATGCCGCAATCGGCGGGGCTATTCGCATTGCTCCACGTTGCGCCGCCGTCAGTGCTCTTGAATATAGGAAATGTACCCGAGCACCAGCCGCCGTCCGCGGCTGCAACATAGATGATATTCGGATTGAGAAAGTCAATCGCTATAGCTCCTATGTAACGAGAATATTGTGCGACCTTGCTCCACGTTGCGCCGCCGTTAATGCTCTTGAACAGCCCGTCGCCAGCAGTGCCCGCATAGATCGTGGCCGTGTTAACGGGATCAATCGCCAGCGCGGAAATGTTGAGGCTGCTCAGCCCGGCATTGACTGGCTTCCAGCTATCTCCTCCGCTCTGCGCAGCAGGGGTAAGAGGCAGCGCTAGACTTGATACAACGTGACGGCTCCTGGAATAACCTGATGGAACAAATCCGCTCATCAAAACGGACACTGCCAGAATCAAACTGAATAGGCGGCGAATAGTATATTTTTGGCTTTTCATACAAGTCTCCTCGATCAGGGTGCGAGCGAGCCCCGGCTCGCCCGTGCACCGTCTCGTTTAAGTTGTCCACCTACAAATGCGAGAATTGAGTCAAAAACCTCTAACCGGATCAAGCAAATCTTTTCGCGGGGGTTAAATTAATTAGGCGGAGATTTAACCCCGGTGTAAAATCTGCGCCACCTGCGGTTAGTCTCGGGCATGTAGATGTGACATTCATGGCACCCTCGCCACAACAAGTGACTCAACTGCTCGTCGCATGGGGCGGCGGCAATCAGGCCGCGCGTGATGAGCTAATGCCGTTGGTCTATGAGGAACTGCGCCGGTTGGCCCACCGGTGCATGAGCCGGGAGCGCCCCGGCCACACGCTGCACACCTCGGCGCTGGTTAACGAAGCCTACCTCCGGCTCGTAGATCAGAAGAACATTCACTGGCAGGACCGCGCACACTTCTTCGGCATCGCCGCGCGATTAATGCGGCAAATCCTGGTTGACTACGCCCGCAAGCGACACTACGCCAAACGCGGAGGCGACGCGCGCCGCGTTCCTCTGGATGAAGCGATGATCGTCTCTAAGGAGCGCGCTGCCGATGTGTTGGCCCTCGACGACGCGCTGAAAAGTCTGGCTGAGATTGATCCCCGCCAGAGCCAGATCGTCGAACTGCGTTTCTTCGGCGGATTGAGCATTGAGGAGACAGCCGAAGTTCTCGCCGTTTCGCCCGGCACGGTCATGCGCGACTGGACGCTCGCCAAAGCCTGGCTCCGCCGGGCCATAATGTCCTGACAGCCTTAGAGGTTCTGGACACATTTGTCGCATTTAAGATTGGAGATGCACTGCACGAGGTTGAGGCGATGAATCTTTCGCACGTGCGAAAGTTGCTCTGCCCGCGCTCGGCACTTACAGCTTGGCACTGCTCTTATGACGCCTGAACGATGGGAACAAATCAAACGGCTGTTTCATGCCGCCCTGGAGCATGAGCCTGCGCAGCGCTCTGTCTTCCTCGCCAGTGCGTGTGCTGACGATGGGCCTCTGCGCAATGAGGTTGAGTCGCTGCTTGCATCGCACGAGCAGGCGGAGAGCTTTATCGAGACCCCCGCCTCTGACGTCGCGGCCGCCTTGCTCGACGAGGATCAGCCCGGGCTGGTGGCCGGGCAGATGGTCGGCCACTTCAGGATCGCGGACGTGCTGGCCATGGGCGGCATGGGAGAGGTGTACCTGGCCGACGACACGAGGCTCGGCCGCAAGGTCGCGCTCAAGCTGCTGCCGCCACAGTTCACCGTCAACGCGGACAGGGTGCGCCGCTTCGGGCAGGAGGCGCGCGCGGCGTCGGCGCTCAACCACCCAAACATCGTCACCATCCACGAGATCGGGCAGACGGATTCACTTCACTTCATCGCCACCGAGTTTGTTGACGGCGGGACCCTCAGAGAGTACATGGCGAACACACGGATGACGATGGGTGAAGTGCTCGACGTAGCAGTTCAAGTTGCCTCCGCGCTTTCTGCGGCACACGAGGCCGGAATAGTCCACCGGGATATCAAGCCCGAGAACGTCATGCTGCGACGCGACCGGCTCGTGAAAGTGCTCGACTTCGGACTGGCCAAGCTCGCGTCGCACCATGCGGTAGCGGTTGACCCGCAGGCCCCGACCAAATCAATGGTCAAGACGAACCCGGGCGTGATCATGGGCACTGTGGGCTACATGTCGCCGGAGCAGGCGCGCGGCGAGGAGGTGGACGCACGAACGGACATCTGGTCTTTGGGCGTCGTCCTCTACGAGATGGTGTCGGGTCGCGCTCCGTTCGAGGGCGAGACGCCAAGCCACGTGATCGTCTCGATTCTGGAGAGTGAGCCGACGCTGTCCCGCGATGCCGTAGTGCCTGCGGAGCTGGAGCGGATCATTGCGAAGGCGCTGAGCAAGCAGAGGGCGGAGCGCTACCGGACGGCCCGTGACCTGGCGCTTGATCTGAAGAGCCTGAAGCAGGAGCTGGAAGTAGATGCTCGGCTGAAGCGGTCTTATCAGCCGAACGCAAATGGTAGGGAAACAACGACGACGAGCGGTGGGCGGGCGGCGGTTGAGATTACTCATGAGCCTGCTGCGCGCACTGTTGATGTTGTGACGGCACGCCCGACTTCGAGCGCAGAGTATTTGGTCAGCGAGGTCAAACGCCACCCGCGAGGGGCGGCACTTGTTGCCGCGGCAGCCATTGTCATTGCCCTTGCCACGGCTGCTTATTTCTTCTATCCGGCCCGAGGAGACGGGGCAATAGACTCGGTGGCGGTCTTGCCGTTCATCAACACAAGTGCCGATCCCGGCACCGAGTATTTGTCGGAAGGGATCAGTGATACCATCATCAACAGCCTTTCGCGCTTGCCCCAGTTGAGGGTTATCTCGCTCAATGCCGTCTTGCGTTACAAGGGCAAGCAGATAGACCCGCAAGCGGTCGGGCGCGACTTGAACGTCCGCGCGGTTTTGATAGGCAGGGTGATGCAGCAGGGAGACAGTCTGGTGATCAGCACTGAGTTGGTGGACGTGCGCGACAACCGCCGGCTGTGGGGCGAGCAATATAGCCGCAAGCTGTCGGACATCCTCGTTGTGCAGGGCGAGATCGCGCGGGAGATGGCCGCGAGTTTGCGACTGCGGCTCTCAGGCGAAGAGAAGAAGCTACTGGCTAAACAATACACCGAGAACAATGAGGCTTATCTGCTTTACAGTTTGGGCAAATATTCCTCCCGCCAGATGACAAAAGAGGGATTTGAGAAGAGCATCAAATATTTCGAGCAGGCAATCAAGATAGACCCGAACTACGCGCTGGCTTATGCCGGATTAGCCAGCACGTATCAGTTCATGGGTTCGCGCGGCTTCTCGCCCCCAAGGGAGTCCCAGCAAAAGGCCGAGTGGGCGGCGCTCAAGGCGTTACAGCTCGATGACACGCTGGCCGAAGCTCATGTTTCTCTTGGGACGTCTAAATTCATTATTTTCGACTGGGTCGGGGCAGAGAAAGAGATCAAACGGGCGCTGGAGCTTGACCCGAACTCCGCTGAAGCTAACGAAGCTTATTCCATCTATCTGAGGACCGTGAGGGGAGCGGCTGAGGGCCTTCCGTATGCGATACGGGCTCGGGAATTGGACGCAAGTCCTGACCGCGGAGAGAACGCCTTTGCTTATTACATGGCGCGCCAGTATGACAAGGCAATTGAATTGTACCGAAAGAATATAGAGAAAAAGCCGGATAACGCTTACGCGCACATTTTACTTGGCGAGGCGTATGTGGCGAAGGGAATGCCGGCGGAGGGCGTCGCGGAGATGCAGAAGGGTATGGCCCTCGATGCGACTCTCATTAAGACCCCGGAGCGCTGGGATAGATACCCGCTGCTGGCCTACGCCTACGCGGTGGCGGGCCGCCGCGACGAGGCACTGAAGATACTCGACGAGCAGCAAAGATTGGCGAAGCAGCGCTACGTCTCGCCCTATAACTTCGCCATCATCTACACGGGCCTCGGCGATAAGGATCAAGCATTCGCATGGCTGGCAAAAGCCATCGAGGAGCGCACGCTGATCATCTTTCACCTCAAGAGCCGACCGCTGTTCGAACCCCTGCGCTCCGACCCGCGTTACCGAGAACTGCTCCGGCGCATGAACCTTGAGCCGTGAGCGAGGCTGAGAGATTGCTGCTCCGCGCCACGCCCTTTCTCAAGCCTATGCCTCTAGGACAATGACGACGGTGAGCAAAATTCTGACAAAACTTTTCCTCGTTTTGTTGGTGGCAACGGGCACGGCCCGCGCCCAGACTCCGACAGGAACTATCACCGGTGTGGTGACAGACCCAACTGGCGCGCCCGTGGCCGGGGCGCACGTCCGCATCATCAATCGCGACAGCGGGCTTTCGCGCAACCTCACAACCTCCATTGAAGGCGATTACAGCGCGGCGGCGCTGCCCCCTGGTGTTTACCAAGCCACGGCTGAAGCCAAAGGATTTGCTCTGCTGAAGCGCACGATCACCGTCGAGGCAGGGATGACCACGACCGTTAAACTCATGCTTCAGGTCGGCGAAGTGAGCGAACAGGTGACGGTCAGCGACGCCGCTCCGTTGATTAACTATGAAAGCAATGCGGTGGGCGGCGTGGTCAGCCGCCAGCAGATTGAAAACCTGCCGCTCAATGGCCGGAACTTCCTCGAACTGGCGAAATTGGAACCGGGCGTCACGAACCCGGCCCGCCTCAACGACAATCGCGTCTTTGTTTCGTTTCTCGGCTCCGGCCTCCAGACGATTCCGCGCGTGGGATATAGCCGGGTGACCGTGGACGGTGCGAGCATCACCATGCCCGGCAATTCAGGCGTGATCTTTCAGGTGTCGCAGGATGTCGTGCAAGAGTTCCAACTCTCGACCGTCAACTTCGATGTCTCGACCGGCCTCGCGAGCAACGGCGCGATCAACATTGTGACTCGCTCCGGCGGCAAAGACTATCACGGCGACGGGTTCTTCTTTTATCGAGACCAACACCTGGCCGCCTATCCCGGATTGCGGCGGGATGCCAGCAACCCGCATCCGTTCTTCCAGCGGCAACAGTCCGGCTTCCGAATGGGCGGCCCCATCCGACGGGATCGGGCCTTCTTCTTCTTGAGCTACGAGCGTCACGACCAGCGCGGGGTCTCCTCGATTCAACCGCGTACCCCGGAGTTCGCCGCGCTCGGCGGAATCTTCCCCAGTCCGTATCTCGCCAACCAGTTCAGCGTGCGCGCGGACGTGCGCCTCACTGCCAAACACAACACCTTCGCTCGGTACACGCACGACGGCAATAGGGGGTTCGCTAACTTCTTCGCGGCCAACAACCTGCCATCGGGCTGGGTCCGCCAGACAAATCGAGCGGGTCAGGGCCTCGTGGCGCTCACGAGCGTGTTGTCGTCCCGTATCGTGAACGACTTCCGATTCTCATACTTCTTCAACGACATCTCTGTGGGGCGCGCGACTTCGGAAGACTGCCCAGGTTGTTTCGGCCTGGGAGCACCGCGGATCACGATTTCCGACGGAAGTCTCGTGTTCGGAGATGGGGGCACGGTTTCGTTCGGCGGACGGCGCTACCAGTTGACCGAGAGCCTCGTGTGGCAGAAAGGTAACCATCGCCTCCGCTTTGGCTTCGATTGGGAGCACGTCACCAACACTAATACTACCGAAGGGGTGACAACCCAGATCACTCTCTGGTCTCCGAGGCAAGTGCGGATACTCGAACCGGCTATTCAGCTTCCGGCCTCGTTCACCACGGTGGACAATATTCTCCGGCTTCCCCTGCGAAGCTTTGAGACTACCATCGGCTCCGGGGTGATTGCGTGGCGCGACTTTCGCCCGCACCGCGTCCTCGATCAATATCGTCTCTATGCCGGCGACACCTGGCGCGTTGGCCCACGCCTGACCGTGAACTCCGGCCTCGCGTGGTCTTACGAACCGAACGCCCTCAACCACGACCTCACCAAGCCCGCACTCCTCATCCCGATTCTGGGAACTGGCGGGCTGCACGCGCCCGCAGTTCAGCTCGATAACTTTTCCCCGACACTGGGCTTCGCGTGGATGGCAACCCGCGACGGCAAGACGGTAGTGCGCGGGGGCGCGGGCCGCTACTTCGATCCCGCTTCGAGTAACCACTTCAACAATTTTAGAAACGAGCGCCAGCAGTTATCACCGCTCGGCACCGGGAGCGTCAGCGTCCCCGGTTCGAGCATCCCGTGGCTGGGCGGCACACTGGAATTCCTACAGCGTCCGACGACCTTCACGGGCGCGCAGCTCCTTTCTATCCTGCCCGCCCTTCGCGCCGAGTTGATAAGAACGCGCAACCCGGAGAACCGCGATTTCTCCGTTCGCAACCTCGACTTCACGAAGAGCGGCGCGAACCTCCACGACCCGTCCTATCAGACACCCTATGCCATCCACCTCACTCTGGGCGTTCAGAGGGAGCTTCCCGGCGGCATCATCCTCAATGCCGATGTCGTCTGGAAGCGGTTCGTCCACACCTTCATCAACGGGATCGACTATAACCGATGGAACAGCGCGGGCGGGCCGGTGATTCCTTCCTGCACTGGGCAGCAGAGGAACGATGTGACGGCGGTCTGCTCGAACGGAAATATCTATTTCGACACGACCATCGGACGTGCGCGCTACAAGGGGCTGCTCGTGCGCGCCGAAAAGCGCTTCTCGGGGCGGGCGCAGTTTTTGGCCTCCTATGCATTGGGCAGCTACGTGGGAACCAACGGCACAGGAACCGGCACGAGTGAAAACCCCGGCGGTCGCGCGTTCGGATTCAACAACGACGACTGGTTCGAGAACTACGGTCCGATGCCGACTGACCTGCGCCACATACTGAACCTTTCCGGCTTCGTCGAACTGCCCCGGCGGTTTCAACTCTCCTTCAGTGTCTCAGCCTCCAGCCGCCCGCCGTTCTCGGCCTTTGTGAGCGGAGTGGATTTTAACGGCGACGGGACGCAGAACGACCTGTTGCCGGGCACGAGAGTAAACCAGTTCAATCGCGGTTTAGACCGTGATGACCTGGCGCGGCTGGTGGAAAGTTATAATCTGGAGTTCGCCAGCAGACAGACGCCCGGCGGACAGATCGCCCCGCGTCTTATGCTACCCGCCAGCTATGCCTTTAACGACAGCTTCTTCACACAGGACCTGCGCCTGAGCCGCACCTTCCCGCTCTGCAGTGAGCGCGTTCGCCTCGTCCTGTTCGGCGAAGTCTTCAACCTGCTCAACACCGCTAACCTCGTCGGGTACGGCAGCAACCTCGCTAACCCGGCGGAGTTCGGCCAGCCCGGCACCCGCTTCACGCAGGTCTTCGGCTCGGGCGGGCCGCGTGCTTTTCAGTTGGGGGCGCGGATCAGCTTTTGAGTTGCTGCTAAATATCGTCTGACCCGCTCGCGCAGATCTTTCAGTATCCACGAGTGTGAACTATCAAATCCTGACAGAGATTATTATTACCAGCAAGCAAGGATTTTCGTCGCAAGTTTGTCAACATTCCGGTGGGCGGACTTTAATGCTATTAAGCTTGTCCACTATTTAACGTGAGTTCGACGTAAGCCGAACTATAAGACAAGTGCCGGAAGCTGCAACTGCTCTTTGACACGGATATTCAAAGATGGCTTCTTCTCCCTGTAGGTGTAAGCGATCAGTCCGGCCAGCAAGT